>JAILRI010000067.1 GCA_024698555.1 Lachnospiraceae bacterium | reverse complement strand
ACGTCCGATGAGATCATTGAGCCCCATGTGGGATTTAACAGATGGTTCAGGAAAAACAAGGGGAAGTTCTCGATGTTCATTGACAATACCGAGCAGACTGTTGACGAAACCGCAAAAATAATTGAGGGATTCATTACGAGGATAGCTAATCGTGGATAAGTATATTGAAGGAAATAAGGCGGCGTGGGAAGAGGCCTTTGATAACAGGGACGCATCCTGGGGCGCTGACATTACAGAACGTATACAGAAAGAAGAATATCTGTTTTTTGAAAAAGAAATGGCAGATGTTTTGCGTACCATTGATGCGGAAGGAAAGACCATCGGCCAGTTCTGTTGCAACAACGGCCGTGAACTGCTTTCGTTGGTAAAAAGCGGAAAGGCGGCAAAGGGTGTAGGGTTTGATATTGCCGAGAACCAGGTTGTTTTTGCAAATGTAATCTGCCCTGCACATTTGAAGCTGTAAACATCTATGATATTGATGAAAGATACAATGAGCAGTTCGGCTTTTGCGGCGTTCCGCTCTTCATGAGGTTGCACCGATGCAACCTGTTCGTCCAGATCGACAAGCCTGCGAACCATCTTCTCCAACAGATACCATTCATCGGAAGACATGCACTAAATCATAAAACGGTTACTGTGGGGTGATCTTCTTCATTCGTCTGTATTTTCGGAAGATGCATGTTTTGAAACGACCTTGCCGCGATATGTTTCAATGAAGCATAATGCAGTTACTTGGCTACCACCTTATTCTGCATATAAATGAGCATGGTTCCGGCAGGCAACACCGTGTTACATTTGAGGAAACTCAAGCCGCCATAGCGAATGCAAGGTTTGCATACGAGCAGCGTGCTTTGAAACCGTTATTGGATGAATTGCCCGAAAGTGATAAGGCGTATTTGGCGAAAATGTCGGAATGCCTGAATACGGAACGTTTGGCGGATTCTTCCGAAATAGCCCGAAGGTTGGGTTGTACTGTTGGGAAGGTCAGCAAACAACGTGGTCATCTTATCGATCATGGCATCATTGCGTCGCCGGAACGAGGGAAAGTTATGTTCTGTATCCCTTATCTCGCGGATTATGTTAAACAGGAAGAAAACATACCGGATGCTATAACGATTGCCAGACAGCGGAGAGTCTGATTTATCAATACCTTCATGCAGAATTGAAAGGGCCGCCGCGCCTTCCCGGTGCGACGGCCCTATAATGTGGCCTGATCATCAATAGTTAAACTTCAAAATACTGAGCCTATCGGCTACATCCACATTGAACAGCTGGCTTTCGCCGTCTATCGTCACGCGGACTATGACCTTTGTGGTTGCGTCAAGAGGTGTCCTGTCGCGGTAATTAACGACATATACCTCGTATGCCCCGGATACGGGATCGTCAACGTAAATATTTTCGATCGGATTGGCTACCAGGGAAGTTACCTGCCTGTCTATATCAAGTATTCCCGAAGCGGTATTCTTGTTGGCATAATAGATATGGTCGCTCGGGGTAACCAGATGCAGATCCATGTCGTCGTTCGTGTGCCAGAGCATCGATACGGTGATCTTGCCCTCTCCGGCGCCCGCATCTTCAAGGATGCTGTCAAGAAGCGCTTCCTCCTCGGATATCGTTGCGGGAGGGGTTTCAGGCTCCTCATCGGTTGCCGAAAGCGAAACGGTTATCAGGGGACGAATGGCATAATACTGGTACTGACCGCTCGCTGTGGTTAAAACGCCGGTATCGGCTACGGCGTTCAGTCTATTGTATTTTTCGTCTACATCTTTCTGCAGATAATAGGCAGCCGATCTTCCGTTAACCTTCGCCCCGGAATAGAAGCCGCGGCAGTCTACCGTGGCATATACCGAGAATGCAGCCATGCGGCCTGATTTCTCGTAACTTCCTTCGTCGCCGCGCTCGAAAGCCGAAAAACCGTAGCTGGTATCAAGAAGTATGCTCGTCGTCGGAAGGGAGACCTTGTCGCCGTCCTCATCGGTCTTTAACATATCCATCACGCCCGAAGTGAAAGCGACGGAAGAAAAGCTCTGACCCTGTTCGCTGTAGTCGATACCTCTGACATTCTCATCCTCGCCATAACCGTTCAGCCAGCTTCTGACGGAACTGTCGGCCCAGGAATATTTTGGAATCGAAACATACTGCTCATAGTAAGGGAACGCGTCAATGAGATCCTCTGATAAAAGCAGCAGATTTGCCTTGCTCGACCCCTTTGTTTCAACGTCCAGTACCCTCCACTTTATGGGCTCGTACTTAAAATACGCGAAACCGTCATCTTCCCAGGTGCCCTGGTAGTTGTGGTATTTACTTTCTTTCTTGACGCGGTGGTATTTTACAGAGTTCACGATCAGGTCATCGTTGTCATCCCATTTTCCCCTTAGGATCTCTTTGGTCAGCTCGTCTCCGGTTACCTGTGACTGGGGGTAGGAACCAAGTGTCACATAAGCGATATCCTTGCCTGTATAAATGGGATCGCGGCCTATATCAAAGTCAAGGGTGGATTCGTCCTCGTAGATAACCGTCATCTTATAGGCTTCACGGTCTTCATCAACAGTTACCTTGACATAGTACTCATTATCTTTCTTGTCGGTGACCGTGATAGTCGCGGTGCCGCCCCTGACTGCTTTTACCACTCCTTTACCCGAGACGGATGCCACTTCCTCGTTGTCTGACTCAAAGGTATCGATCTTTCCGCCCTCAAGTTTTAGCGTCACGCCGGGATCTCCGACGGTCATGTTGAGCTCGGTGTAATTAAGACCGGCTTCCTTAACGGTTACCGTACACTTGTAGTTCTTGTTCTTGCAACTGGCGTTGATCTTTACGGTACCTTTGCCGACTGCCTTCACTACTCCCTTGGAGCTGACCGTGGCTACATCCTCGTCCGCGGAAGTCCAGGTAACAGTCCCTTTAGCTTTCTTGAGCTTGAGAGTATAGGTATCCCCCACATACATCGTCAGCTTCGTCTTGTTAAGCTTGATCGCCGAAGCAGCCTGGGTCCGGACCGGACATACACTCAACACAACGGCGAGAGCCAGTACCAACCCCATGATTGATTTGAAGTAACGTTTCATAATGCCTCCTCATATCTGAATTGTGGTATGACGGTTTTACAACTAAACACGCCACATTGCCATCATAGCACCCGCCCGGAGTAATGTCAACTCCGGGCGGGCGGCGGCTCCCAAGGAGACGCTGATCAAATAAGTACAAGAAAAGACATTGTAGGATCGGACAAAAGATGGTATCATGATCAAAGGTAGATAATGGTGTGGGTGTATATGCGCGTGTCGCGGAAAGGGGTTTTATGGTAACAAAAAGACATTTTGACAATCTGGGGATAGATGCTTCCCTGCTGGGATTCGGATGTATGCGGCTGCCGCAGAAGGACGGCAGGATCGATGAGGCGCGTGCTGAGGCAATGATCGACCGTGCTTACGCTGCCGGTGTCAATTATTTTGATACCGCGTATCCGTATCACGACGGAAAGAGCGAGCCCTTTGTCGGGAAAGCGCTCGATAAATATGACAGGAGCAGTTACTTCCTGGCGACCAAGCTTCCTCTATGGAAGATCAATTCCCTGGAGGATGCAAAGTCGACATTTAACGAGCAGCTTGAAAGGCTTCATAAGGATTATATTGATTTTTATCTTTTCCATGCATTCAACAGAGGGCATTTTGAGAGGATGAAAGAATACGGAGTCTTCGATTACCTTGAATCGGAGAAGGCCGCCGGAAGGATCAGGTATCTGGGATTCTCCTTCCATGATTCCTTTGATGCCTTCAAGGAGATCATAGAGTACCGCAAGTGGGATTTTTGCCAGATACAGTACAACTACATGGACACCGGTGAACAGGCCGGGGATAAGGGAGTGGCGCTTGCGGAATCGCTTGGAGTGCCGCTGATCATCATGGAACCGGTCAAGGGCGGTTCGCTTGCGACTCTTCCGGATGAAGTCACGGAAGGTTTCAGAAAGGCCAGACCTGAGTCAAGCGCCGCATCATGGGCGCTGAGGTTTGTTGCGTCGAGGAAGGCCGTAAAGGTAGTCTTAAGCGGTATGACCACAGAAGAGCAGTTAGAGGATAATCTGGCTACGTTTACTGATTTTGAACCGCTTTCGGAAGATGAAGAAAAGCTGGTAAGGGATACGGCTGAGGCTATCCGCAAGAGGACGTTCATCGGCTGCACCGGTTGCCGCTATTGCATGCCCTGTCCTTCCGGGGTCAACATTCCCCGTAATTTCAGCCTTTGGAACGAATATGGCATGTACAATAACGCAGGCAGCACGAAATGGCACTGGAATAATCTGCCCGATGCCGAAAAGGGTTCGTCCTGCGTGGAGTGTGGTGCCTGTGAGGAGGCATGTCCCCAGCATCTGAACATCAGGGAGAGCCTGAAGGCTGTAGTTAAGACTATGGAAGGACTTGGTTGAGAGTATCAGCGCTTGTCCGGTAACCGGAGGAAATAACTGCGCGAAAAAGCAGGTATTGTACATTTAAGGTTTAATTGCATGGGCGCTTATAGCCGCGAAAGGCGGAAAAAGATGACAGTACGGTATGGAAAGGATTTGAGAAACTATGGAACGCCGTGACAAAACGAATTATTATCTGGATCTGGCGGAGGTGGTATCCCACAGGAGTACCTGTATCCGCCGGCATTACGGGGCAGTCATCGTGAAAAATGATGAGGTCATCGCGACAGGCTATGTGGGGGCTCCCCGCGGACGCAAGAATTGCAGCGATATCGGAACCTGCATACGCAATGAGCTGAATATTCCCAGAGGTGAGCGTTATGAGCTGTGCCGCAGCGTACACGCCGAAGCCAACGCGATCATCAGTGCCGCCAGAGCGGATATGATCGGCGCCGATATGTACCTGTGCGGCTTAGAGGCTGTTACAGGCGAATATATAAAGAATTCCTGCAGTTGTTCCATGTGTAAGAGGCAGATCATCAATGCCGGGATCGAGAGGGTGATCATCCGCGATGATCATGATAATTACCGTATTATCAAAGTTCAGGAATGGATAGACAACGACGAGTCATTGTCCGGCACGCTCGGGTACTAGTACATCGTTTCTTAAATAACTGAACCGAATGCTTGAATATTATTTTCAGGTGAAGAACCGGGTACCCATGCCGGCAGTAAGCCGTTCGTCACGGCATGGAACATCCGGTCTTTAAAGCCCGGGTTCTCGTGTTCCAGCTGTCTGACCAGGTTTTTAACGTATTCACGTTTGGTTTCGCCGTCCGCCGGACACGGATTTTTGACCACCGGCAGAGCATATTTGTTTTTAAAACCTATTACATCACACTCATCGACATAGATCAAAGGCCTGATGAGTGTGATATTCATTCTGTCAAGATAAGTAACAGGAGCAAAACAGTAAAAATGCCCCTCATATATCAGCGACATCAGAGCCGTTTCCACTACGTCATCACGATGATGCGCATAGGCTGATTTATTGCAGCCCAGTTCTTTGGCTTTGTCATTAAATGCGCCTTTGCGCATTTTTGCGCATAAAGAACAGGGATTGGTCTCCTGCCTGATGTCAAAGACCACATCCTTGATCTGCGTTTTTATTTCGGTAAAATGGACATCAAGCTCCTCACACAGCCTTTCGATCTCTGAAGTGTCAAAACCGTCGAAGCCGATATTTACAGATATCGCTTCCAGCTCAAAATGCTTCGGATAAAACCTTCGCAGGCCGGCGAGGGCGTAAAGAAGTGTCAGAGAATCCTTGCCGCCTGAAATGCCGATCGCGATCCGGTCACCCTCCTCTATCATATGATAATCATCTATAGCCCGACGGGTCAGGCTGTATAAGCGTTTAAGCTGCATCAGATCTGCTCCCTGTAATCAATATCAGTTAATTCCCTGCTGTCTGCCGTAACCCTGATCAGATCATCCTGATGCTCAAGGATGATACGTTTGCCGCCTATGTCGCCCTCGAGGCTCATAAGGTCATGGAAATATTTCCGTGAAAACAGGCATGGGTTGCCGGGGTCCGCGCCCGGTGAACAAAGGCAGGCCAATCCCTTATCTCCGGCGGCATATGAGTGTATAAGCCTGTCTATGCTTTGAACGGTGAGACCGGGCTGGTCGCATACCGAGAAAACGACCGCCGATGGGGGCTGAAGCGTCTGAGCCGATGTAAGCGAAGCCAGTCCCAGATGGATCGAATGTGAGATGCCCAGTTCGGGTTCGGGATTCCTGACGATATTGAAGCCTTTTTGAGCCGCGTAATCCGCGATCTCGTCATATCCGGTAACGACGGTACGCTCTAAGTATCCGGGAGCGGCGTCCACAGCATACGCGAAAAGCCTGCGGCCGTTATAGACATGCAGCAGCTTGTTGGCACCGAATCTTTCGCCTTTCCCGGAAGCGAGGAGTACGAATGCCGTGCGTTCGAGACGATAGCGGTATGAAGTAACGGCCTCGAGTACCCCGCCGCCGATGGAACGCGCTTTGTCGGAAATGGTAAGGCAGTGTGCCGCCTCACATCTGGGGTCGATGTCTCCGCATTTCATATTGAGAGAAACCGGGACACCTTCCTGAAGCATACCGCGGATGATACCTGAGATCGAGGCATAAACAGGCACTCCTCCGGACGTTGCCAGCAGATCACCTTTGCTGACCTGATCGCCGATGAAGCGGCAGGGCTTAAAAATACCGTCGGCAGCTGCTCTGATGATACGCTCCGAAGTGTAGCCGCCGATATCGCCCGGAATCCCGGTGTTGGGCGCGGCGCTTCCTTCCCTGATCACTCTTCCCAGATAATGTCCGCGTTTGGTCTCGATGACACAGTGACAGTCCATGCCCGCGGTAAAACCGGGGCCTACACCGATCACCAGACCGGCATCATCGATCCGGGTTCCTGTGTTCTTCTTTGCAATGATTGCATCTACCACAATATCGGGGGAAAACGATCCCGATATTTCAGCTTTCGGATCGGCAATTACCGGGATTTCGTCTCTGTTTATAGTCTCATATATCTGCTCTATATCATAGGCGGCTCTGGCGGTGATGCCTTCCACCGTGGCCGTACCTTCATAGACAGCCCTTGAAAACGAGACAGTCCTGCGTACTGCGGTCGGTACTTCCAGATCTGTCATCAGCAGGTCATATCCGGCTTTTTTCAGCATCCAGGCAATTCCTGTGGCCAGATCGCCGGCTCCTTTGATAAGTATTTTCATAATCTTTGTAAAATGCCGGGAATTACTGCCCCGGCGCAGACATCAAATCCTGTGAGGTTTTTAAGCTCACCGGCATAAAGCAGGTCACTTTCAGGTATAGAGCTCTCATCATCGAAGTCCCGGGCTGTGCGGTTGATGACCACGGTTATGGGAGCGGGACCGAACTTATCCTTTTCTGCCAGAAGAACTTTGGCCAGGATATGAGGCGTTACCGGCTCATTCATGGAGACACCCGCAAGCGCGGCAAAGAGTTCCGGCCGGTGAACGGTCTTAGATATGGGCTTTCCAAAACCTTCGACCCCGACCAGGAGTATCGTCCGGCGTGTTCCTTCGGGTATTACGGGTTCATGGGCGGCATGAGCCTTCATGTGACAGTGTCTGGCACCGTCAGCCTCAACCAGTACGTAGTCTGCGGCCTTACAGATAGTGATAATCTCTGTGGCCGGCGCGGACAGCTTACGGGAATCCTCGATCGCTGTGGTACCGACACATACAGGGACTACACCTGTAGAACGAAGCTGCCTTTCAAGCCCGCGAGCCGGCTCACCGGCAGAGTCGTCAGAAGTATCTTCTATGATCACCGGCATATGCTCGGGTCTCATGATCCTGGTAGTCGTACAGAAAACAACTTTTCCGTTAATTTTCAGTTCATCGGCCAGACGCAGGATGAGAGAGGTCTTTCCGCCACTTCCGATAACTGCGGTGATGCCTTTTTTTATTTCAAGTAATTCGGAAATC
>JAILRI010000262.1 GCA_024698555.1 Lachnospiraceae bacterium | reverse complement strand
TATTGTCTGGCTGATCATCGTCTGCGGCCTCATGGGCAGTATCATCGCGCTCATCGAAAAAACCGGCGGCGCATTTGCCTTCGGCAGATGGACCGCCAAGCGAGCCAAGACCCGCAAGTCCTCCCTGATCTGGACCATTTCACCACGCACTGCCTCTATTGCGGAGTTGGTGTCGGAAATACTCTGTGAAAGCTCCCTCGTGGTAGCCGCATTTTCCTCTATGCTGTTCTGCAGGGTTCTGAAGGTCTCACCCATTTCGACGGTATTGCGCGAAAGCGTATCGGAGCACTCTCCGAGCGTTCCCACTATACCGTTGAAGGTATTGGTCAGATTGTCGACCTCCGTAGCTATGGTGCCGACCTCGCTCTTACCGCCCACATACTTAAGTACGCGCGAATCCTTTTTGAGATCGAGTTCGCCGAGCTTCTTGATCGAGCCGGTGATCGTTGCAAGAGGCTTTACAGAGAAACCTACCGCAAGGAACGAAAGTAACACCGTCGATGCAAGTGCGATCACGCCGAATATGATCATTGTGATCATATTATTCTTTGCCACAGCGTACAGTTCTTCCTTATCAGCCGAAAGTATGACCGCCCAGTTTCTGTCGGGCATATGTCGGTAGCTGACTACCAGCATCTTTCCGGTATCCGGGTCAAGATATTCAAACTGGCTGCCGTGATCCTCTTCCCCGTTAACTCTTTCAATAATGTACTGAAGAAGCGGATCCTCGGTCTGCTGGGCTATCACCAGATCCTTTTCTTCATCGGTAAGCGAAGTATCCGTATAAGTTATGAAAGAGCCGGTGTTGATCATATAGAAGTTATAATCATCCACGCCGCTTAATGCAAAAGATGTCAGCAGATTCTCAAGATCGAAATGGAACACGCCCGCGCCCACATATCCGATCATCCTGCCGTCATCCATAACGGGGCAGTACATTGAAAGACAGAGCTTGCCCGAACCGGGAGAAAGGATGATACCTGCGTTATATACCTCATCGGTATTGGCCTTCATGTTGCCGATAAGCTGGTTTCTGCTGTCGGGAGCCGGCCTTAATACCCTTCCGATGACCGGAGGCGCATTATAGGTAAGTACCCTGGTATCCATATTGCATATATACAGCCCCTCCCAGTTATCCAGTGTATTGTAGTAGTCCAATGTAAATTGTTGAGCCGTGTCAAATGAAGAATAATTATCATGAAAATACGCATAGGCATTATAATCAGGGTCATCAGACTCCGGGATCGTTCTGCCGTGGTCAGCTTCATCCGCTGCGATATCTTCAAGTATTATGCTCTTTACCTGCGGACTCTTTGAGAACAGCATAAGCTTTTGTTCCGAATTCTTGACGAACTGTTCGACAGAGACCACCTGCGCATCCAGATATGTCGCCATGCTCTCGCTGATATTGGCTTCCAGCGTCTTAGTCGTGTTTGAAGACGCTAACAGGCACAGTATCGCGATACCGAGCGTGGTCGCGATCGCCACGATCGAGATGATGACGGACCTCATTTTCAGATTTTTCATTTGTGTAAACCCTCCTGCCCCTTTATTTCTTGTTTTTTGCTCTTACCCTGCATATTATGATCGTAATTAAAGCTCCTGCCGCGAGCACCCCACTCAGCAGCTGCGAAACCGCTATTCCCGTATTCCACAGGAAGAGCTGATCCGTGCGCAAGCCTTCTATCCAAAGTCTTCCCAGCCCGTATCCGAAGAGATACAGCAAACCGATCTCACCGTTAAATTTCTTGCGCGGCCAGTATACCGTAAGTATTATCAGCAGCGCCAGATTCCAGAGCGACTCATAAAGGAATGTGGGCTGCACCTGAACATATATCATGCCGTCCGCGGCAGATTTAAGATTGTTCCTGACCTCCATGATATTTGCGAGCGCTCTTTCCTTGCCCGCATAGATCTCGGCAAGCCTCGCATCCGAGACAAATGACGGCTTGAAGTATGAACTCAGGCACGGGTCTTCGACATTGATACGCATTGCCAGAAGGCTGTTTGTGTACTTGCCGAACGCTTCCCTGTTAAAGAAATTGCCCCATCTTCCGATCACCTGTCCGAGTATCAGGCCAAGTATTCCTGTATCCAGCATCAGAAACGGATTCTTATTTTTGACCTTCGCATATATGAACACGCTTGCAAATGCCACGATGACGCCGCCGTAGATCGCAAGTCCGCCATTACGCAGATTGAATATCTGAAGCAGATCATCTTTGTAATCCTTCCATTCAAACGCCACGGAATACAGTCTGGCGCCGATCACCGAACACGGGATCGCGATCAGCGCGAAATCAGTATACATCTCGGGGTCCTGACCGCTCCTTTTGGCCTGCCAGCGGGCTGTCAGAAGTCCCAGTATCATACCCGTCGCAATGACCAGTCCGTAAAAAGCTATGGAAAAATTACCAATCATGATACCGCGCGGCACATTTTTTAAATATATGCCTAT
>JAILRI010000245.1 GCA_024698555.1 Lachnospiraceae bacterium | reverse complement strand
TGGACTAATGCGCCGAATGCTTGCCCGAGAGTACATGTCTGAAAACGCAGACGTAGCGGGCTACGGCGAGGCTTTCAGGCGTGTGCTATCGCTAAAGCCGTCAAGCATTCGGTCCAGTTATTTAAGAATCGATGTACTAGTTACTCTTCCAGACAGGTGAAAACTCAGTTTCGCTCAAACCTCACCGCCACGCTGTTGGCATGTGCCGTAAGACCTTCCGCTTTCGCAAATGTCTCGATATCCCTGTGAACCTTCTCAAGCGCCTCATAGGAATATGATATCACACTTGATTTCTTTTGAAAATCATTAACGGACAAAGCAGAAAAAAATTTCGCCGTACCATTGGTCGGAAGTATATGATTCGGTCCGGCAAAGTAGTCTCCGAGCGGTTCGCTTGAGAATTCCCCAAGGAATATCGCGCCGGCGTTTCTTACTCTGGACATGGTGTCAAAAGGATTTTTGGTCAGTATCTCCATGTGTTCGGAGGCTATCTCGTTAACAGCGTCCACAGCGTCATCCATATTGTCGGCAATAAGGATAAATCCGTAATTCTCCAGAGATTTCGTGATTATGTCCTTTCTGGAAAGTACATTGCAGAACCCCTCTATCTCCCTGTTTACCTTTTCAGCCAGAGTCTCATCCGTAGTGATCAGGATCGCGCTGGCCAGCTCATCATGCTCAGCCTGTGAGAGCAGGTCTGCCGCCACATATCTGGGATTGGCAGTTTCATCGGCCAGTACCAGGATCTCGGAAGGTCCGGCAACCGAGTCTATGCTAACATTTCCGAAGACTGCTTTTTTTGCCAGTGCCACATAGATATTACCGGGACCTACTATCTTATCAGTCTTCGGGATGCCTTCAGTGCCGAAAGCCATAGCTGCGATGGCCTGAGCCCCGCCGACCTTGAATATCTTTCCAACTCCCGCTTCCTTCGCGGCTACGAGCGTCGTAGGATTAACCCTGCCCTCAGAATTGCAGGGGGTACACATGATGATCTCGTCTACCCCGGCCACCTTTGCCGGAATAACATTCATAAGAACAGACGAAGGATATGCGGCCTTGCCTCCCGGCACATATACTCCGGCTCTTTCAAGCGCTGTGACTCTCTGTCCCAAAAACGCGCCGTCAGGTCTGGTGATAAACCAGCTTTTTTCAAGCTGTTTTTCGTGAAAATCGCGAATATTGACAATAGCCCTTCTGATGACCTCTACGAGCGCGGGATCGACTTCCCTGTAGGCTGCCTCTGTCTCCTCTTCCGTCACCATTATATTAGCCGCGTTCAGCTTCGCCTTGTCAAACTTTAAAGTATACTCAAAAACAGCTTCATCGCCTCTTGCCCTCACATCCTCAACTATGCCGGCAACTTTGGCCTCGTATTCGGGATATTGCGTAGTACTCCTTTTTAACAGTTTTTTCATTATATCCTGTTTGGTTTCATTATTTAATCGTATTGTTTTCATGATCGTTCTCCTTATGTACCTTTTCTTCACTTCGCAGATGTTTTCCGCGTCATATCACTCTGCTCATGTCCTCTATCAGCTTTCCTATGCGTTCCTGTTCCATTTTCATGCTGACACGGTTGACCACCATCCTGGCTGAAAGCGGACATATCTCCTCCAATACTTCGAGTCCGTTCTCCCGGAGTGTGGAACCAGTTTCCACTATATCTACTATGACCTCCGAAAGCCCGACTATGGGCGCGAGCTCCACAGAACCGTTCAGCTTTATGATCTCCACGGTCTGGTGTCGGACATTGTTAAAATAATCCTTGGCGATCGCCGGATATTTTGTAGCGACACGGATCTGCGAGCCGCTCTCCAGCGCAAGTCTCGCCGAGGCCGGTCCGGCCACGCACATCCTGCATTTTCCCAGATGCAGATCGAGAACCTCGTAGAGCTTTCGTCCCTCCTCCTCAATAGTATCCTTTCCCACGATACCGATATCCGCGGCACCGTACTCCACATAAGTCGGTACATCGCTTGCCTTGGCCAGGAAGAATTTCAGTCCCAGCTCCTCGTTCGTAAAAATAAGCTTACGAGTACTCTTATCCATCATTTCCGGACACGAGATCCCTATCTTTTCAAGGATCTCCATGGTCTGATTGGCGAGTCTCCCCTTCGCAAGCGCAATGGTTATATATCTCATTATCCACCTCTCACATGTCTGATATCATTCTCTTACCGGTTGCTTCCACAAGTACGCAGCGGTTACCCGTCAGTTTTTTATTTACCGGGTGTAACGACAGCTCTGGCTCTGTGCCCGTTTTTACGGGTTTCGATGGTTTTATGAAGGATCTCAGCGTATTCTCCTTCGCTTCCGCAGAAATCCTCGACTCCTTCCATCGCCTGGCCTTCTATTCCCTGCCGCGACAGAGCTGTCATGAGCCTGTCAACAACCACAGCCATACCTATGGCCGGCCTGTCCTGTCCGAACTGCCCCATCAGCCTGTCATAACGTCCGCCGTTGATAATGGCATCTCCGAGACCGTATGTAAACGCAAAAAATATGATCCCTGTATAATATCCGTAAGGACTGAGTACGCCCAGATCAAAGCTTACATATTTCTGATAACCGTACAACCCCATCAGGTCATATATCTTCTCAAGTCTCTCAACTGCAGCCTTGGCCTTGAGAGAATCAGTCATAGCCTTGTATGTTTCAAGCTTGGAAGCCGGCCCGAACATAAACGGAAGATTTTCAAGTATCTCACGACAATGTGGCGGGATATTTAAACCGGCCAGGTAATCCTTCAGTCCGAAAGTATTCTTGTCTACTATATAAGCCTTGATCTCTTCCTCGGTCTCGGGATCTATTCCGGCTTCGTCTATGATCGCCTTGAAGAAATTAACTTCCCCTATCTCCACCTGAAATTCTGTAAGACCTGAGGCGAGCAGACAGTCGATAGTGAGAGCGATCATCTCCGCATCGGCATAGACGGACGCGTCTCCCACCAGCTCCGCGCCGGCCTGAGTCTGTTCATGAGCTTTCCCCTGATAACCACCGTTATTCTGGAATGTGGATC
This sequence comes from Lachnospiraceae bacterium, assembly GCA_024698555.1. GTDB lineage: Bacteria > Bacillota > Clostridia > Lachnospirales > Lachnospiraceae > RUG11977. The sequence goes on along the minus strand of JAILRI010000245.1, from coordinate 2,861 downwards.
CTGCATAACAGAGTCTGACAGCTTCTTCTGCGTTCCTGTAGTACTTGGCTACACATCTGGCAATAGACGGCGTGATATCCGGCCTCATGACCAGCGTGTTACCTTCCCGGTCGATCAGCTTGTACATGTTCCTGGAAGGCGCTGTTCCTCTTTCGGCGCTGAATATATCAAAAAACTCCAGCGTGGGAGTCTCTATCATATCGAACCCGTACAGCTCCATCTGGTGGAGCATCCTGTCGGTAACATCCCTTTTTTCATGGCATTCCCTGCCGTATATATCTCTTACTCCCTCAGGAGTATGAAGCAGCTTATCCTTGGTCATGGGTGGTATCCCCTTTCTGTCATTCCTTTATTGCTGAACTTCTTGTTTCCTCAAATATCGTAAGTATAAAATAACTTATCCGCTTTCACTTTAACACTTTAATGTGCTACCATGCTACCATATTAGCATAATAAAGACATTCTACATGCAGCCATATATTTTTGTCAAGCTTTTATTTACATCATTTTCATTTTTCCCATGTGATATTTTCACAGCTATACGTATCTTTTTTCATGATATATTCGTACTCAACGCATTTTCCGCCATATTATATCCATAGCATTTTCCCTAAGGGCATCATCTCAATCTTCCTCTCTTGCATCCAGCTCCTTCTGTATCATGTCGATATACGGCACCAGAAAACTGCCCTTGTGAGTAAAGAAATAATCCTCGTCCAGCTCATCGAGCCTGAAGCTCTTTCTTCCGCCGTTTGCCGCCCGTTCCCAGAACCGCAGCAGTTCTTCGAAGCGCATATAATAGTATTTTCCAAGTTTACTGTAATAAATGACCAGAAAGGCTATTCCTTCCTGTTTCGAAAAATCTCTCATGAACTCGACCTGATGTTCATGAACATTCTGCAGTGAGAAGGTCTCTTCATGGCATTCCTTGGCATCAAAACAGACCGGGATCCCCTGAACTGCCCCGATATAATCCACTGTGCTCTTCTGATCAAAATACGCAAGAGTGATGTGTCCCTGACTCTTATCCATTTCTATGGGCGTGATAGGCGTGGGTACTTTCTGTATCAGCGCAAGTCCCGCGCTGCGATACCGCTCGTTCGTGATATTTATCTCTTCCTCAAGTCCCGACCCGCGCAGTCCTCTCGAATTCCATATGGCCATCTGTGTCTTTCCTTTGGTTTCACTCGTATTACATTCTAATTATAGTTATTTCCCTGTTGGTCGTCAATGATAGACTTCGGTTCTATATGGGTCGGAAACTTTTTAAACGACAATGGCAATATAACACCGCAAATGTATATGATAATACAGTAACGGTTGTGATATAATTACAGTGTTGGAAGTGTAGCATAACTTGTATACGTTTATTTTTAGGAGGATTGCATATGTTTGATTTCAGGTACTTTACGCCCACTAAGGTCATATTCGGAAAGGATACGGAGCTGCAGGCGGCAAAGCTTATACGTGAGTTCGGAGGCAATAAGGTTTTGATCCATTACGGAGGCGGAAGCGTTATCCGTTCAGGGCTGATGAAGCGGGTTACGGATGTGCTTGACGACGCCGGTATCGAATATGTAATGCTCGGCGGCGCGGTTCCCAATCCCAGGCTTGGTCTGGTATACGAGGGAATAGAGCTGTGTAAGAAGGAGAAGGTGGATTTCCTTTTGGCAGTAGGCGGCGGAAGCGCCATTGATTCCGCGAAAGCGATCGGATACGGCGTTGCCAACGAAGGAGATGTATGGGATTTTTACGATTATAAGCGAAAGGCAGAAGCATGCCTGCCGCTCGGCGTGATCCTAACCATCGCCGCTACCGGCAGCGAGATGAGCGATTCGTCAGTGATCACTAAGGAAGAGGGACTGGTAAAGAGAGGCTACAGCAGTGATTTCGGTAGAGCTAAGTTTGCCATCATGAAGCCTGAGCTTACCATGACGCTCCCGGATTATCAGACGGCCTGCGGCTGCGCCGATATCATGATGCACACGATGGAGCGTTATTTTACAAACGGCGGCAATATGGAGCTGACTGACGCGATAGCTGAAGGATTGCTTCGTACAGTAATGAAGAATGCTCTGATACTTGTAAAAGAACCCAAAAACTACGATGCGCGTGCCGAAGTGATGTGGGCGGGAAGCCTGTCACACAACGGTCTGACGGGATGTGGCAATGACGGCGGCGACTGGATGACGCATAAGCTTGAGCATGAACTGGGCGGTCTTTATGATGTGGCTCATGGAGCCGGACTTACTGCTGTCTGGGGAAGCTGGGCAAGATATGTTTACAAAGACTGCCTGCCCAGATTCAAGCGCTTCGCGGTCAATGTTATGAACGTAAGCGCTTCGGGAACGGACGAAGAAATCGCGTTAACGGGCATCGAGGCGATGGAAGCATTCTACCGCAAGATCAAGATGCCTACGAATCTTAAGGAGCTGGGCGTGGACGCAACCGATGAGGATCTGGTCGAAATGGCACATAAGTGTGCGGTAGGTGTGAGCGGATCCATGGGCTCCGCCAGACTGCTGTACGAGGAAGATATGCTGGCTATCTACCGCATGAGCAGAGGGTAAGCGGTTTGGAGTAATGAACATCCTAAACGGTATTTAATCTCTGTCAACCATTTTTGAAAATGTCTCAAAATATTTTAAACATTAGCACCGAATGATCGGTGCTTTTGTTTTATGTTTTTCTATACCGATTGTGCCTCCGGCGGCTTAGGGCTCTGCCCTAAGAACCTGCAAGGGACCAGTCCCTTGACCCCTCTTGCGGGCGCTGCCCGCACCTGTCCTTGCAGGAGGCGAGGGAAAGGGTCTTTTATGACCCTTTCCCTGTGAAAAAGGATTATCCGTGAGCCTTTTGTC
>JAILRI010000153.1 GCA_024698555.1 Lachnospiraceae bacterium | reverse complement strand
AAAGCCACCCTCTTTCTGATAAAGATACATGAAAGGCAATAGGGGGGAGTGTGTATGGCAAAGCTTAAGAAATGGGTAATTGTCCCGATCGTCATGCTTTTGGTCACATTATTTGCCGGTACAGCGTTTCATGCTTATGCGGCGGAAACAGCTTCGTCCGGATCCTCGACCGAAGTGACGGGCAAGATCCTGAACATCACCTATGACCCGTGGGGCGACTATATCGAGATCGAAACCGACAAGGAAAACGTAACGGTCTGGTACGCCGATGTGAAGAAGGAAGAGGGCGCATCGCTTGACAGCAAAAAGTTTAAAAGTTCAAAGTCGGTTCTGTCCAAGAGCGCTGCAGATAAAGCGAGGTATTTCACCGGATTTTCACTGAATGATAAAAGTGAAGGCTTTAAGATCGGTGAAAACAAGAACGCTTATCTGTATATTTCTACGGATAAGCCTGCTTCCGGGAAAGAAACCTATACCCCAACTTACACGGTCTACGCGGCACCCAAGCTTTCAAAGGTCGAGCTGGATTATTGCCTGGCTTCAAAAAGCGATAAGGTGTACGAACCGGCTGTCTTAAGCTTTGCTGTTAAAGATTCGGAAGGCACGACCACTTATTCCAAATACGGTGATTATAATGCCTATCTGAATATGCTTTCGAAGCTGGTATTCGGAATGACTGAAACTGCCAAGGATGATCCCTGGGCTGAGGAATCTGTATATGACAAAGATACGCGTTATCTTAAGGTTGATGAGGCTGCATCCACGGCTAAAGGGCACTTATATTTCAGGTATTCCAAACCGGGGGCAAATGGTGCCTTGTTTGCCGGTAAGCTGATTTTTCAGCCGACAATAGATTATGACGCACAGTCACAGTCAGGAGCTTCAGGTAACAGCGGTGAGGGACTGACAAGCAGTTCTTCCGGCAGTTCTACCAATACTCATGGCGCTACTCTTTATCCGGACAGGGCAGGATGGGTCAAAGATGAAAACAACTGGGTGTTTGTCTATGATCAGACCGAGGAGAACAGATTATACCGCTATGAGTTCGAATTGGATCTTGATGACAGCGAAATGAACCAGGAAGGTATAAAAGGGTATCTGACCAACAACTTCTGCCTGGACAGTTTGTATTATTATAAAGCAAGTACTACCGATTCAGCATGGCTGTTTAAAATTTATGATCATTATTACAGCAACCTGTTTGCGCAGACTTGCAAGCCGGCTCAGAAGTATGATCTGGACGGAGCCTGCTTTAAGTATTTTGAGGAAGATGCTGAGAGTGAGCGCGATGCCGGGTTCTATCGCGTTGGCAATGACGGAAAGCCTGTCACCCCGCTTGACAAGCTGGAGACATACGGCGTAACAGTCAGCTGTATCGAAGATTCTTCGCTGGTGGGCCTGTCTGTAAGCATAACAGAACTTGAGGATGCTGAGATTGCTCCGGATTTCGGTATACATCCGGAAATATATAGAGAAGATGCCATAGAGAATACAAAGATCGGTGATTACTATTTGATCAGGGAATATCCGTACTTTGGACTGGAACGCGGACGCCTCTGGGAAGATGTTGAGGGAGCCACTGAGGCAAAGCTTGATAAAGACAGTGGTACAAAGCTGAAATATACTTACTATTTTAAGCTGATAGGCGGTGAAAAAGAGGCAGGAAAGAGTGCCAACCGTTCGAGCAAGCTGGTAAAGACGAGCCTGAAGGCCGCCTCCAACGCAATTCAACCGAAGTTCAACCTGAAAAACGAATCCTACAGTATAAAGAATGGGTTTGACTTTTCACTTGACTGGGGCGAAACGTGGTATACCATACTGCCCTGCAAGGCCGGGGGCACTGCTGCGAGTCCTATCATATCTACGGATGACTATGTGGCGGTCAAGAAGGTGGAAGACAAGCCTGAGATGTTTACCACAGAGAAAGTAACCTCTCTCACGCTTAAGGAACTGGAGGAAAAGTACGGGTCGTACACTCTCTTCTATCGAAAATCCGCAAAAGTTGGCGCTCCTGCTTCACACTTCAGCGACGAGGAATGTCTTGAGATCTGTGATTCGGCCAGACCCATGCCCGAAGCTGATAAAAGCGATCCTGCATTGCTTGGCAAGGCGGATGCCAAAGGGACGATCAAGCTGCTGAAGATCGATGGCGCGGATAGTAAGGATGTCTTTGAGTACCTCATAGTGAGTGCGGAGGACTTTAAGAAGGAACATGCCGATCCAGGCTACATAGATGTCAATTCCTCGAAATGGTCGAAGTACAAGGCAGGCGGAAAGATAAAGATCGAAGGCGCCAAATCCAAGTACAAGCTCAAGGACGGGAGTGAAGTAGAACACAGTCTGGCAGATGGTTCTTATATACTCATTAGGCAGAAGGGCGCGAAGCATTCCGAAGGAAGCGTCAAGGAAAAATATGTATGGTATTCACTCAATTCCGATTATTATGTAGCCAGCCTTGGTACTGTGACAGCTGATGACAAGACCACGCCCGCGCTGGTTTCCGAGATGGTCAGAGTGATCGTGCATGTGACACCTCCGGCTTCGGTGAGCTCAAGATACTCATCGGATGAAATATATTCATTGGTAGATACAACTCCCGTAATCGTCAGGGGAGATACGCTTTTTACAGCATTACAGCAGAGCAGCTACACAATTCTTATAAGGGCGATAGAGGATAAAGGAGGTTCTCTCCTGGGCTGGTCCGATACCGAAGATTACTGGAACGAAGCAGGGGATCCTGTTCCAAACATTTCGATTGATACAGTACTCGACAAGGCGGGAGAAATGCACGTGTATGCTGTATTCTCAGAAAGAAAAGCAGTATCCGGCTCCTCCGGATCCGGTACAGGAGGCGATGAGAATACGCAGCCGTAACAAACAGCCATATGCTGCTTTGAGCCCGCCGGAAAGTGATCAGGCGACTGATCCACGGCAACAAAGTATCACTATAACAAAAACTGAGGGGAGTGGCTCAAAGGTCACTCCCTTTTGTGCTATTTGTTCTCTATGTAAATAATTCCTTGATATAACCGCGCCGGTAGTGTATCATTAATTTACTGGGAAGCCGGCAGGGGTGTCCTAGTTTCAGGGAGGAGCGCGGGAGTTTATGAAGACTCCCTGTCAAGATATGAAGAGATTTAATACTACAGCTGTATGCATTCCGTCCAAGCACTATATGGTCGATCTGACGGAACGGGTGAAGGCGATAAAAAAACTGGTTGATGATGGTAGATATTTTACTATTAACCGCGCAAGGCAATACGGAAAAACAACAACTATTGAAGCGCTGCGCCGCGAGTTGAAAAATGATGAGACTATCTGTATCAGTCTGGATTTTCAGGATCTGGAAGATGGCAGCTTTGCCGACGGCGGAAGCTTTTCACGGGCTTTTTCCAGGATCGTTCTCGATAAATGCGAGTTTGAGGGTTTGACTATACCGGATGATATAAAGGACAGGTTTCGGAATCTGATCGCCAGGTCTTCTTCGGATGTTGAAATGGATGATCTCTTCCGGGCATTCAGATACTGGTTTAGAGAAGAAACGCGTCCGATAGTGCTGATCATTGATGAGGTTGACAGTGCAACCAATAACCAGGTGTTTCTTGATTTTCTAGCCCAGCTGAGATCACTTTATCTGAAACGGGAAGTAAGTAATGAGGTCAGGACTTTTCAATCCGTTATACTTACCGGAGTGACGGACATCAGGCATATCAGGGAGGTAATCCGTCCGGATGGCCAGCATAAAGAAAACAGTCCATGGAATATTGCCACGGATTTCAATATTGATATGAGTCTTTCAGAACAGGGAATTCGTGGTATGCTTGACGAATATGAAGAGGATCATAAGGCCGGAATGGATACGGTTGCTCTGGCAGGTCTGATCAGGGCATATACAAACGGATATCCGTTTTTGGTGAGCAGGATATGCCAGTTGATAGATGAAGAAGTCAGTCAAAATATGAGCCTATGTGAGGCATGGTCATTAAAGGGGTTCGACGAGGCTATAAAGCTGATCCTTGCTGAAGATAATACTTTGTTTCAATCCATGACCAAGAACCTGAATAATTTTCCCGAATTGAAATCATCTATCAGAAGCATTCTGATGGAAGGCACCAAATTGTCATGGAATCCGGATCAGAGCGATATTGTGCGCATGCAGATGTACGGATTCATAAGAAATGTAAATAACAGCGTGCGTATTGACAACAGGATATTTGAAACAAGATTGTATAATCTGTTCCTGTCTGATGGAGAGCTTAAAGGTAACCGTTTCTTCAGGGAAGGCGATTATGATAAAAACCTGTTCGTAGAAAATGGGAAATTGAATATACGACTTATATTGGAACACTTTGTAGCGGCATTTCAGCAGATTTATGGTTCTTTGGAGGAAAAATTCAATGAAAAAGATGGCAGGGAACTGTTTCTGCTTTATTTAAAACCGATCATCAATGGAACCGGAAATTACTATATAGAAGCGCAGACCAGAGATCAGAAACGTACGGATGTGATCGTTGATTATCTGGGGCAGCAGTATATCATAGAACTGAAGATATGGCATGGTGAACGTTATAATGCCGAGGGTGAGAAACAGATCTGTGAATACCTTGATTATTTTGGATTGACAACAGGGTACATGCTGAGCTTCAATTTTAATAAAAATAAAAAAACCGGTTTACTTCCGGTGTATATTGGGGATAAGCTGCTGTACGAGGCTACGGTATAGATATTATCATAAGAGTCAACAGTCATGATATCTTTAACGAATATTGGATATATTACAGAAAGAGGGATTGGATTTTTATGTTATATAATTAACAGGAATTGCCGATATATACAATATATGATCACGCTGCAATAAGCTTACACCGTTTTGGATCTTGACCACGGCTTGACTGAAGCGGAAGCAGGCTTTGTTGCCGAATTATTAAAATCAGAGTTTACCAAGGAGTGTCTTATGAAAAGATCGATCAGTGCCAGGCTGCTTATACTGGCGATATTATTGATATCAGTGCTGATGTTTTCGGCATGTAAGAGAAAGGAATCACCGTATCATCCCGCGGCGGCGCCGACAGCTACACCGTATCCTACGGGGACGATCGACACGATCGAGGATGCCAATATCACCGAAGGTTATATCGGCACCATGGAGATCGATGGAACTGACTATCCGGTAGTCATACATGACAGCCTGTCATACTGCATTATCGGAGATGAGGCCAGAGTGGTCAATACGCTTTTTACTGATGACGCTCTCGAAGAGTACAACATTGCCGACACGGTGGAATATGAGTCTGTATCATATCCTGTAACGTCGATCGATGAAGACGCTTTTTACGGCTTCTATGACGCGCTGAAGATCAATATCCCTTCATCGATAAAGACCATCGGCGCATATGCTTTTGACAGCTGTGATGCCGCGGTGGAGATCAATATCGCTGAAGGCGTGGAGGTGATCGGAGAAAGCGCGTTCAACGACTGCAGTGATCTGGAGTCGATAGTGATCCCGTCAACGGTCAGGGAGATGGGAACCAATGTTTTTTACGGCTGCAGCAGTCTGGAAAAGGTAGTCTTCAAGGAAGGCGTTACCGCGATCCCTGATGAGACCTTTACCAATTGCGAGGCATTGAAGACTGTGGAGATCCCCTCGTCCGTTCAGAGCATCGGTTATGAGGCTTTCTGGGGCTGCGAAGCACTGGCCAGCATACAGATACCCGAGGGCGTCACCTTTATTGACGACCGCTGCTTCTATGACTGCATAGAGCTTACGGCGGTGGTTCTTCCTTCCACTCTGACGGTCATCGGTGACGGGATCTTTGATGAATGTGACAAGCTGTCAACGATCATGGTTCCCAAGGACTGCAAGGAGATGTTTGAAGATCTGTTTGAGGAGTACGAAATCAACATAGTAACTCACTAAGGCTTTACTATTGTCAACCGGCCTTCAAAGGGAACAAACGGAGTTATGGTACATTTGATATAGCTTAGAAAAGAGATTATGGAGGTTGTATGGGTATGAAGAAGAAATGGGCTTTTGCAGTTGCGGTCTGCTTCACCGTCTTTTGCCTGGTGTCCGGTTTTATGCCCGGAAAGCAGGCTTATGCTTCGGATACGCTTTCGCCTTCCGGAGCGGAAGATACGTATCTTTCAGGCGCATTTGACCTCGTTTCGGCCGATGGTACGGCGCAGCTCCCTGTGGGCGGCGTGTCGGAGGTCATTGAGACCAAAGAGGAATGGAATGATGAATGGCTTAAGGAGGCCGTTCACATCGGCAAAACCCGCGGCGGCGACAGTGCCTACATCAAGAGCCCGAATGGCGCATACAGCGCGAAGGAGGACGGTTCGGGCACCTATGGATATGATCACCTGACAGATGTACAGAAACTGATCTACACCGCAGCCAAGGACAAGCTGAATGAATTTGTAAGCAGTGATATCTATACTCAGAATCTGGATGAGAACAGCGCTGAGATAACGTGCTATGTCATCTTTGAAAACGGAATGACATGCACTGATAATGATCTGGTAAAGGCTGATGTAGCTTTCAGATATGACAATCCCCAGTACTATTTTCTGGACAATAATCACCGGAACCGTACGTGTACCAATGACGGCAGTGCCGGTGGATTAACCATACTGGTCGATGAATATTATTATTCGTATGAGAACCGACTGCAGGTGGATGAGGCGCTTGATGATGTTGCGGGCGGCTGGATAGAAGAGATGCAGGGCATGCTCGAAGATTACAATGAAGAGGGCGTATATAACGGCGAATATATGGCAGCAGTCTATGCCCATAATCTGATCATTGAAGCGATCAATTATGCCTATGATGAATCTCATGAGCCGCAAAGCGCAAGGTGGGCGCACTCCCTCGCGGGTGTGTTTACCGGGCAGGGCGTGGTATGTGAAGGCTATGCGAGAGCCTATCAGTATCTGCTCAACATGTGCGGCATAGACAATGTATATATCGTAGGAACGGCAGGTGAAGACGGCGGCCGCGATTCCAGCGGACATGCGTGGAACTGCATCTTCATAGACGGCAGCTGGTATCCTGTCGATGTGACCTGGGATGATCTGGGGAAAGACTCGGATGGCAGCGATGACATGTGGTATTCGTATTTCGCGATCCCCGGCACCGAGTTCAATAAGGATCATAAAGCGAATAACATGGGGTACCCCGGAATGTACGATATCCCGGCCTTCAGCAGCAGTGACAGCTACACTTACTACAAATACCTCGGCGGATATGGTAACGGTCTGATCACTGATGAAGCGTCCGCTCAGGCGGTGGTAGACAATGCGATCTCAAAAAAACCTGACTTTACCGGGTATCTGTATTTTACCGCGTCCGAGGACAGTGCCCTTTCACTTATCGGCAGGGCTCTCAATAAAAGTATAACATCATACTGGCCCAGTGATTATTTCGAGAAGGCGTTCAGGGTTGAGTATGAGGGAGATATTACGCAGCCCGCGGAATCCATCACTCTTTCCACGAATGAACTGAAGATAGCCGTTGGGGCTTCGGGGGATATCACTGCAGCGTTGCCCGCAGGCAGTGATGACAGGGTCGTTTTCAGCATAGATAATAATAAGTATTGCTCGATAAAGGCTGATACAAAGAACAGGAAGGTTACCGTCACAGGTCTCAAAAACGGCAAGGCGACTCTGACAGCGCGTACCGTGGCAGGTAAAAAGACGGCCACCTGCGAGATCATCGTGGGTACCGGCGAACCCGACCCGGAAGAAGTGAATGTATGGCAGAACGGAAATAAGGACTATAAAAAGATCCAGCTCGAGACTACACTGACCGCTACCAGCTGGAAGGATTCCAAGGGCAAGACCAAGCAGGGCAAGCTGGTCTGGATCGCGTCGGATGAGGATATCACGCCTGAATTTGACACTGAGAAGCATAAGCTTGTGTCCAAGCCCAAGCCCGAAAAGGGCAGCGTCAGCAATAAGGGCGTAGTGACCGCCAAGAAATCCGGTACGCTTTATGTGTACTGCTGTGATACCGGCAGCTTTGATTATGAAAAGTTCATAGTCGAGGTGCTGGCATCTCCTTCGAAGCTGTTTCTCGGGTCAAAGGATGGGATTACCGAGTCTAAGGAAGCACTGAAGAAATTTGCTCTGAACGCAGGAGAAACGGCGAAAATATATATATGTCCGTTTGTCAAGGATGGCACGGCAGATACGACCAATACATATTCTGTAAGCGTAGGCAAAAACGATCAGGCTAAATATGTTTCTCTCTCAAGTGTAAAGAGAAGCGGCTCGACTCTGTATTTTAACGTCACCGGAGTGACCTTTGACGAGTCAAAGAAGAAACCTGCTTCGGTTAAACTGGTTACGGAGTGCATACAGAGCGGAAAGAAGACTTCCGCCACCGCGGTGATATGCAATTCGGTACAGGGACTTAGTCTGTCCGATCTGTCCGCGGAGGAACCGCTTCTGGCCAAGAAGAAAAACTCCTTCAGTATGAAGCTCGTTCCGACTACGCACATAGAGGGCGTGGCGACAACCACTGACAAGTTGAAGGTGTATGTGGGACTTTCGTCGGTAACGCTTGATGATGAAGGAAAGAAAGCGACAGCCGATAAGGGAGCGACCATCAAGGCCAAATTTGACGCGAAGACCATGAAACTTACACTGACCGCTTCGAAGGATGCAGGGGAAACAGCGGTGGTAGTGCTCGCGGCGACCAATACGATTACCAAGAAAACAGTGCTGTACCCGATCCTGAAGGTCGATGCTTCAGGAAAGGTGTCCTGGCAGGCCAAGGTGATCTCGGATAAGACTTCTTCAGGCTCCGGCAGCGGTTCGGGCTCAGGTAGTGGATCGGGTTCCGGCAGTGGGTCGGGCAGCAGCTCGGAATCCGGCGATTGACGCCCTTTCGGTTTGGGCAGCAGCTCCGGTCGGGCAGTTGATGCCTGTAATATGAGCAAAGAAGCAAGGCTATTCAAATGTATAGACCGCAATTGAGGCAGTAAAGTCCTGCACCGGCAACCGTTTTCAAGACCCGGAGAGGAAGTTGGAAACGATATGCCGGGATCAATTGTCACTATAGATATTATTTATGAAGCAGATGATTTGGGGAACGATAAGATGAAAGAGACTGACAGGGAAAAACTGAAGAACACAGAGGGTGAAATGATAAAACAGGATACGCAGATTGCCGGAAACGAAGCGGTAAAGCAGGAAGTAAAGAAGGCTGAAGATAAAACTAAAAAACAGGAAGTTAATAAGGCAGAAGGCAAGACGAAAAAACAGGAAGCGAAGACCGCGTCTGCCGTGGCTGCAAAGCCTAAAATAAAGCTCTCCATGGAGATGGTGACGGGACCGATCACCGATGACAAGATCAGTGTTACAGCTACCACCGCCATGGCGCTGTTCATCATGTCGGCGGCTATCATGGCGGTTGCTGCCATGTATAAGAAGAGCATTGACTTTATCATGAACACCTATCCTGACGTGATCAAATTCTTTATTTTCCCGCTGATGGGTGTTATGGTTTTTGGCGTATATCTGATGGTCATAGGCAAGATGCGCGCCGACGGCGTAAAGCTCGTCACTGTTCTGAAAAAGAATCCTGTATTTATCATATTCGCGGCGGCTACTATACTGATCCTGTACAGCCAGTATTATAACGGCTTTGATTATGCGGTATCGGGATACTGCGCGGCATCTATCCAGGAAACGTTCCTCATGGAGCTGTCATATTTCGTATTTGTCCTGTTTGGCGCGACACAGGTCAGAAAAGAGAGCCACAAGAGATTTCTTCTCAGAATGCAGATACTGGTGAGCGCTCTTCTGGTGATCGCTGCCTTTGCGTTGTGGCATACGCTGGTCGAGTCATCATTTTTCTATGACTGGACACCGCGCTTTTCATCCATCTTTTCCAATACCAATTACTACGGCTACTACCTGGCACTGTCTGTGCCGCTTGCGGGAGCCGCGTTCCTGTATGAAAAGGGGATCGTCTGGAAGGTCATAGCGTTCATTTCCTTTGCCGCCAATTCGGTGGCGCTGTCTCTGTGCGGGTGCAGGGGCGGCTGGATAGGAGCAGGACTTGCGATGGTGTTCATTGCTGTGGCTCACCTGATCATTGAAAAGAAGATAAACTGGCAGTCTCTGGTACTGATCGTAGTATTCGCGATATGCCTTTTTGTGCCTTCGCACGTGATAGGCACCTTCGAGGGCAAGATGTCTTCACTCGGTACCGATATTGTCAACATAGTTTCGGGAAGCGAGGATGCGGCCAACGCAGGAAGCTACAGGTGGATGATCTGGAGGGAGTCGCTTAAGATCGCCAATGAAAACGCCCCTCTCGGTATAGGCTTCGAGGGCGTCGGGCACTGGGGCTATCAGGGACCGCCTTATAACGTGAGACCTCACAACGAGTTCATCCAGTATGCCATGTTCCATGGTTATCCCATGATGATACTGTATTTTATCGGCTGTCTGGGGATATTTATCAGGGCGCTCAGGAAGAAGACCATCATGAACGGCGCGACGCTCGTAAGCCTTGCCGCTGCCTTCGGATATCTGGTCAATTCCTTCTTCGGACTGACCGTATTTTCCACGGCGGCATACCTGTTCATATTCCTGGGAATGGGATATGTAAGGGACAGCTCAGAGAAGTGATGAATCTTATTGCTTGCCGATCCTTCATGTGGCAGATACTTATTATTCGAGTTGCCTGACACATCGAAAGCTCCGACAGGCAAAGAGTTGTATGCGTTCTTAGTGTCAGTATCCCTTCAGCTCAAACTCATAACCCTCGAACAGTTCTTCGTAGGTAGCGAGCTTCGAAGAGGGAACATATACTATGGTAAGGGATTCGCAGAAGTCAAACAGATCTTCGTCGGGCAGAGCCAGAGATTCGGGAAGCCTGATGGAAGTAAGCGAAGTACAGTCGTAGAAACAGCCCTGACCGATCTTAATCAGGCTTTCAGGCAGTTCCAGTGATTTCAGTGACTCACAGTACCAGAAGACCTCGTCGCCGAGCACTGTTACTGTGGAGGGAAGCGCCAGTTCCGTCAGTGATTCGCATCCGGAAAAGGTTTCGTCGGGAATTCCGGAAATATTTCCGGGAAGTACGATATTTCTTAAAGACGCGCAGTTATAGAATACACCGTCTCCGAGAAAACGCACACTGTCAGGGAGTGTTATGCTCCCCAGGGCAGAGCATTCAGCAAAAGCATAATCACCTATCCGGGTTACGGTGGACGGAATGTTGATGTTTTCCAGTACGTCGCAATATTCGAAAGCTTCCGCGCCTATAGCGGTGATGCCCTCCGGCAGAGATATCCTTTCTACCTCGGTGAAGGTATAGAAAGCGCTGTCATCAATTGCGGTTACGGCGTAGGTTTTATCTTCAAAGGTTACTTTGTCTCTGACAGTGTAGGTTTCAAGAGTGTCATCTGACAGGATGCTGTAAATGACCTCTGCGTGGTCGCCCTTTATACAGTAGCAGAGTCCGTCATAAAGCAGGATAGGGCAGTCGGTGCCGTCTATGTCCACGGTTCCCGCATAGCCTTCACTGTTATACGGATCAAGATCATCAACACCGGGGTCTTCTTCGTCCGATTCGCTGCCGGTTTCATCTGATGGAAAAGGATCATCGAAAAGTTTTTCAGCTGCGCCGGAGCCATCGGATAGAGCCGGATCATCAGAGGCGTTATCACCTGAGCCGGATCCGCCGGTTAAAGCCGGATCGTCAGAGGCATTATCGCCTGTGCCGGTTTTGCCGTCGGAAGGATTACCGGGTAAAGCATCTAAGGCAGGGGATTTGTCCGAGCCATCCTTACTTTCGTCCCGGACTGCATTATCGCTGCCGGCCGGGGAGACTTTAACTTCGTTATTTTTATCAGCAGAAGCCTGCTTTTTGGAGCATGCCGTTAACATAAAAAGAGCTCCGAGCATCATGGCAAACACCATGCAGGCAATTATAGTTTTTGAAATTGATTTTTTAAATGCGTTCATGTATAATCTCCATATAGATGTATTTTACAGACGATATTTTTCAGTAATGGAATTAAAGATAGCTTTGTGTTGCAAGGAGGTTGATTGGCTATGAAAAGTATATCCGAAAAACGTCGCCGGCTTCCTTTTATTTTATCAGTGCTGCTGTGTGCGGCCTTTGTCTGCATCCTGTCGGCTGGTAGTCTGAAGGCGGCAGCGGCAGTTGCCGCGGGAGGTCCGAAGGTCAGCTGGAACACCAATGTTGCAGGCATCGAAAGCGTACAGGTCAAGTACACTACCGAGGATATCGAGGTTGCGTCTTCAAAGCGGCTGTATTACGCCATTGTCAAAAAAAGCGATGTGACCGGCGTTAAGGCCGCGGAGCTGATCCCGGCGGCTTACAGCGGGAGCGGTAAAACTTATCTGATAGATATCTCGACTATCTCCGCCAGCAAGGAAGCGTACGTAGGTATTACGACAGTTACGGTACCGGGTTCGGACGGACTCGTGCCGGTAACTACTATAACACTTGCGTCTACAGAGCGCAAGATAGTATTTAACCTTAACTGGGGAGCGGAGGGCAGTACTGCCCATGACTACAACCTCTTTCAGAACGTTGAGGTGACCGGCAGCGATTCCGTTACGCTTTCCTATGTGATGACGCCTTCCGAGACCAACCAGCGTTCCATAGCGACGCTTCCCATACAGTGGCGCAAGGGCGCCAATGCTCCCTGGATGTCCATTTCATCACTTAACAGTACTTATTGGGAAAGCATGAAAAATTCAGGCGCGGTTCTGTATTTCAGGACGGGAGCCACAGACAGTGACGTTACGACCCCTGAGAAAAAGGCGGAAAACCTCGAAGCCGGTTCACGCTACAGCAAGGAAGTCAAGCTGAAGATGAATATTACCAAGGCATCCTCCGTTAAGCTGGATGTGAACAAGCTGACCTTGACACTAAAGAACGGCATGCAGTTCAGGGTTTCCTCGAACGGCTCGACACAGACCTCCTCTTCATCAGGGAGCACATCGACACAGACTGCTTCTTCATCCACTGCTTCATCATCAGGAACGGCATCATCTTCAGGAACGGTATCATCTTCAGGTTCTACTTCTTCCGGTTCAGGGGGGGCCTCGACTTCTTCAGGATCCGGACAGGCCCCGTCTTCTTCAGGGGGAACATCCTCCGGATCCTCCACTACGCCGGCGGTATCGTCGGGAGGAACCGAAACATGGAACACGGTCCTTCCATACAGCAACAAAGCCGACAAGAAGGACAGCGCCATCAAGTTCGCCGGTGAGCAGACACAGTACAATCCGTTTACAGACTGTACTCAGGTCAAGATGACATATCTCGATCTGGACACCATCAGGGCGATGGTTTCGGATTCTGTTCCCGAAGATCAGTCGGTGGTACTTGAGGTAAGGGTAGCTGCCACTACCAAGAAAGCGGCATCGAGAGTAGCTATCGTGACTATACCTGTGCAGGGGGCTGCGCCCACCGCAACAGTCGCTTTGGACGATAAGGGGTGGAAGGTATCAAACATCACGGCAGCTACGGATATTACAGCTCCGGCCAATTTTGAGTTCTCTCTGGTCAAGAAGGAGGATATAACTCCCGAGGACAAGCTTGATCTGGCTCAGATGAAATGGTCTTCCATAAAGAGCGGCACAGTACTTAAAAATACCTTAAAGAGTACATATACCAATATAGAGAAATCCAGAAAAACAGTTCTGATCAGCGATTCTGACGCGGTTCTGCTGATCAGAAGAAAGGGTGTATCGGCTTCGACCAAATCGGCCGCTATACTTGCTTCCAAATATATGGCTGTTGAGGTGCCTCACGCGGCATCAACGACTCCCGCGCCTGCGGAAAACTCTTCCGGCAGCAGCACATCCGGATCGTCTTCAGGCGGAAGTACTTCACAGAGTTCCTCGACCGGAAGCACGACGTAACCTTAAGTCAGGTACGTTACAAGGTCTAAAGCGGTACACTGACGAAATCGGCTGGCGGATCGATCACATTATAATAAAATATAATAATTTAAAAAAGCCCTCTCCAGGAATCGCGGAGAGGGCTTTTTTGTGCGATAAACGAATGCCCCCAGCTATAAGCTTGCTTATAAGCTGAGGGCTGAGTGAACGGTCATCGAGCGGACTTGTACGCGAGATGACTCATCGTATCGAGTAGGAGGGGCCAAGCCGCCTCCTACTCGATTGCGATAAGCGGGCAAAATTCTGATACATCAGAATGCTTCTCCGTTTTTCAGTCTCTTCATTTCGTGGAAGATCATGAAACCGAAGAACAGCAGCAGTGTGCACAGGCAGACAGGCAATGCGCATTTGACTGCCCTTGCGATGAAGCTGAACGAAAACAGCGAAGGTGATACAAAACGCAGGCGTTCGATGATGATATTGTCTTCAGTGATCACTGATTCGGTAAAGGCCTTCAGCATGGAAGAAAACTCATCTTCGATAGTGACCAGCTTCTCGGAGGCAGCAGTGAGCTTATTCTGCAGATCCTTGCTTTCCCTGGGAGAGGTGGCAATATTCAGATCGGTGATGTACTGGTTGTAAATGGCTATATTGGAATTCAGCGTAGTGATCCTGTCGGTCAGCTCCTGCTTTTTGTCCATGAGTTCCTCATAGACTTCGGTCGAGTTCGAATCAACCCTGACATAGGAATCTCCCATCGGGATATAAAGGATATCATCCATCTCGTAGCTGGCAACCAGAGCGTCGAGTTCTTCCAGATTTGTCTGCTTCTGTTCCAGCTCATTGGTCAGCAGACCGATTTCATACTGGTACTGATTACGGAGCCTTACAGGCGATTTTGAATAGGAATTCAGGATGATGAGCGCTTCTAAGTTGGAAAGCTCATTATCAATTATGGACTGACACTTGAGGCTGAGGTCATTAAATGAAATCCCGTTATGTGAAAATGAGATATTGGATTCATATAACTCGCCGGCATATCTGCCGATGATGTTCAGCTGTTTTTTTATGATATCCAGCTGATATCTGTAATCCGCATCGGTAACGTCCAGAATATCCTCGGTAACAGCCCTGCTGTAGGCAAATACGTTGTCTTTGAGGAAACGGCTGCGATAGCTCTCTGCCAGAGTAGAGAGGAGCTTACGCATATCAGCTTCCGAGATCGAGGTATCAAAATCATCGTAAAGGGTGATGCCGACAATGGTGGGATAGAAATTTTCCTGCTGTACATCACGGCTCGCGCTGAAGTCGTAAAGTGAATTGTAAGCCTGGACGCGCGCCAGCACATCGTCGGGGTAGGAAGCCTTTACATCCAGACTGTCTTGGATAGACTCGACACTGTACTTGCCGTCCAGACCCAGTTCAGTAAGTACATCCTGGATGAGATCTTTGTTCTTTACTCCGTCCAGAGCCAGGATCTCGCCTGTAGGCGTAAGACCGTTCGCGGCTCCTTCGTAGG
>JAILRI010000129.1 GCA_024698555.1 Lachnospiraceae bacterium | reverse complement strand
GGTATCGATCGCACGCTTGTGCAGAGAGTTATAGCCCTTTAAAAGAGCAGGTGCAGTGGACTTCTTAACTGAAGTCTCGCGTCCTTTTCTTACCAGCTGGTTAAATGTCGGCATTCTGTTTCACCTCCTTCCTGACTTATTTATTCAGAATCGCTTCGCGCTTCCGAATAAATGTGATTTGCCCGTGCATAATCGGCTTCGCCGATGGGCAAATCACCGCTAAACTCGGGCATCGCTTCGCTAACCCTCGCGGGACTCTGAATGCTGCAAGTTTCGGCATACTTCCTTCTCACGTTTCTGAGTGCGCAAAGAAAGAACGCACGAAATCGCACGCAAGAGTGATATTACTACTAATTGATGGGAGTTGTCAAGGGATTTCTCAGATTATTTCACTGTCAGACAGCGCCTCCGGTGTGTTCGGCGATGTCGCGAAAACACCTTGCCCCGAAATCCGGGAACCTGACCCAGTAATTATCTACATTATTATTGCCGTTGTTCTTCCTTATATATTCATCAAAATCAAAGCGCTCCATGCCGATGGCTCTCAGATGCTCACGGTAAAACATGCAGCCTTCCCTCATGGTCCTGCGCTTGAAGAATTCATTGATATTTACGTAACTGATTCCCCAGACCGCCAGTTCCGACGGAAAAAAAATGCCGCCGTTCAGATCCACAGCCTTTATCAGTTCCCGGTCTCTGATCTCAAAATCAAGCAGCGGGGTATCCAGATAATACAATATGCCTTTAAGGTTTCTTATCAGCCTAACTTCCGCCATGCCGCTCTCATCCTTTCCATGTATTTCGTTGCAAACGCTGTGTTCAGTATGTCTCCGTATTCCGGTTCCTTTATACCCGGATATACTTTTTTCAGCCCGTACTCCCGGTCCAGCAGCTTAAGCATATCAAAGGGATCCTCTCCATACGGGGATACATAAACGTTATTCATTGCTGCATCGTAACTCTCATACCGGTCTCTGTAGTAATCATGTTCAAACATTCCCATCCCTGAGTCAAAAACCGGCGGTATGGAGAATTCTCCGGAATCACAGTTATAAAACAGTCCGAAATTCCGCGTATGCCTGTCCACGTTTCCCACCAGACAGTCCAAGACCGCGAGATCAAGCATATACCGCTCTGTCTTCACATAAGGTATATCTCCGATCTCAGCCAGCTGTGCGGCACACCATTTCAGCTTATCCACCGCTCCCAAATGAATAAATTCCGCATCGTTTGATGACCTGTTATTTCTCTCAAGCAGGCTTTCGAAAGAAATAAAAGTATTTCCATCGAGTTCAAAATTCGGTGAACATACTCCGTCAAGCGTCCTGCCCGCATATACGATCCTGCAGTGTTTCTGCTCCACACACTCAATACCCAGCTGGTGGCATATCTGTGCGCGGTAAGATGATTTTGTCGAAACTGCCAGAGCCAACAACATCTCTGTCAAGCCCTATCTCGAGTATCTGTTCGCCGAACTCGCAAATCATGCGGACGATACCAACAGTGATTTCATCGCTGAGCTTCTTCCATGGTCAAAGACCGTCAGGAAGAAATGCCGTATCAAAAAAAACTAATTCATCTATCAATGTGCTAATCTATCTGAATCGCCTATAAAATGGCGGTTCTTTTATTTTATGGTACTCATGAGTCGAGTAGGTAAGGGGAATTTCACCCCGAACCTCTCACGGAACCGTACGTGACAGTCTCCCGTCATACGGCTCTTGCCATTCAAGCATGTATGATGATTCCTTGGCTCCAATGATAAAACAAAGTAGGGTCTTGTCGCGCTATCCTAGCGGCAAATTTCCACGCCTTTTTCTTTGTTTCCCCCTGTTTCTTGTAGAACCTCATAATAAATCTCACAATACTTATATTGACGTAGTCAATGTTTCTTATAGCCTCTCTCTTGCCGTATGCCATAAAATAATTCATCCAACCTCTTACAACCGGATTGATTGCTTCTGCCAACGCTTTAAGACTTCCAATACCTTTAAAGAGACGATACTCCTTAATCTTCGCCCTAAACACCGCCCCCGCATCATTGCTTACTGCAGGAGTGAAAGCATTGAAAAATATTCCACTTCTCGCTTTCACCCATCTTTTGCGAAATGTGTATCCAAGGAAAGTAAAAGAGTTAAGTTCGCCCTCGTCTGGAAATCTATCACTTGTACAGTGTACAATTCTCGTCTTATCTGGATGTAGACTCAACTTACAGAGTCCTAATTGTTGTTCAAGTCTCATTTTCACGTATTCCGCTTGCTTAAGGCTGTAGCAATGTATAACGGCATCATCTGCATACCTTTCCCATTTAAGACTCGGAAAGAAGTGTTGCATCCATACATCAAAAGCATAGTGCATAAATAAATTTGCCAGTACCGGGCTTATAACTCCGCCCTGCGGCGTTCCTGCATCTCGATGTTTTGTTTTACCGTCCGGCATTACTATGTCCGATTTCAGCATACGTTCAATATAAAGCACCACCCATTTTTCACTTGTATGTTTTCGCACTGCCTTCATAAGCATTTCATGGTCAATGTTATCGAATAACCCTACTATATCTAATTCCAACACCCACTCATATTTCCAGCACCTTTCACGCGTGCTCTTTATTGCATCTATCGCAGATTTGTTAGGTCTGTATCCATACGAATCCTCGTGGAAAATCTTTTCAACTCCTGGCTCAAATCGGTTTTTAACAACCATCTGGGCAACTCGGTCTTCTATTGTGGGTATCCCAAGCAGACGTTTCTTTCCATTCTTCTTTGGTATTTCAACCCCTCTGACCGCTTTAGGATAGTAGCATCCTGATGACATCCTGTTCCATAACTTATAAAGGTTATTCTTGAGCTCTGCTTCATATTGTACGAATTCTACGCCATCAACACCTCCTGCTCCTTTATTGGCTTTAACTTGCTTGTAAGCAAGCAAAACCTCGTTTTGTGAAATCTTAAATGCTTTACCCCTACTCATAAAGTCCTCCCTTTGCAGGTTGTTTTATGCAGTAGGTTATGAATGGCCAGTCCCCTTCGCTCCATTGCCATTACAGCAACTTCTATACTACTACGAGACTGTCCGCACCTAACGAGTGCATCACTATTATCACCCTTGAACTTTTGTACTCTTGGACTTTCGTTTAACATCACTCGTTAGGACTCTCCTGTTCCATAAGTGAGCCTATGTTATGCTCCTAGCGCCTTTACACCGACAGCCGTTCAGACAGTAATCAGGTATCCTCTGAACTTATCCCACCGCACTCAAAAGCAGATTGGTTTTGACTGTGTTTTTGTATTAACGATTCTTCATCGGTCGCTTCACTCTCGTTTAGCTTCATAACACTTACCTGACCATTTAATACAGCCTTTTCCTCCTACGTTCAATACCATAGTTGTTGACTATAGCACCTGAAGGCGGTTTGGAATCAGTACCTGAATACCGATTCCGAGGGGCCTCCCCTCATCTCACTTACAGCACCATTGCACTGTCGCGCAAT
>JAILRI010000116.1 GCA_024698555.1 Lachnospiraceae bacterium | reverse complement strand
TATTGTTTTTACGGCTGCGTTCCAGACAATCCTTTAGGTAATTGCGGAGCAGCCCCATCAAAGCGCTTACCTCGTCTTCCGATCTCGACCAGTTCTCGGTAGAAAACGCATAAACTGTCAGATACTTAACGCCCAGATCCCAAGCCCATTCGCAGCATTTCTCAACAGTCTTCGCCCCGGCCGAATGACCGGCATTACGCGGAAGAAACCGTTTTTTAGCCCATCTCCCGTTACCGTCGAGGATGATCGCCACATGACGCGGGATATTGCCAACGTTATCTTTTGTATTATCGTCCATATAGACACACCTTAAAATCATATGTACCGTTATACGCAGTAATTACGAAAACGGCAGGAATCTTATAACGAATACCTTTGTAATCATTCAGAAAAACGGATCGGGGTAATCCCCGACCCGCCACAGTACGTACATAAATCCGGTGACTGTCCAGCCACCCTGACACAGGGACATAATCGCCTGAAAGCAAGCTTTCATGCTTCAAGCTGATTATGTATCACACAGTCATGATCTCCTTGGTCTTGGCATCCATCACCTTGTCGATCTCGCCCACATACTTCTCGGTAGTTTTATCGATCTCGTCTTCAAGCTGCTTTTGTACATCCTCGGAAATCTCACTGGCCTTGCCCATCTTCTTAAATGAATCATTGGCATCGCGGCGGATATTGCGAAGCGCTACCTTGGCGTCCTCAGCCTTCTTCTTAACTTCCTTGGCCAGTTCCTTACGTCTGTCCTCGGTAAGCTCCGGGAAAACGAGACGGATAACTTTACCGTCATCGGTAGGATTGATCCCGATATCAGACATATTGATCGCCTTATTGATCTCCTTGATCATCTTGGATTCCCAAGGCTGTATCTGAATGATTCGGGCTTCGGGAACACTGATATTGGCAACCTGGCTGATCGGCGAAGGTGTTCCGTAATAATCCACCCTGAGCTTATCGATCAGATGAGGATTGGCACGTCCGGCTCTGATCGAAGCATATTCCTCATTGAGCACATCCATGGTTTTTTTCATTTTTTCTTCGTAAGGTTTAATTCTCTCGTCCATAAGTAATCCCCTTTTTGATTATATAATTCATAAAAATCCGTTTAGCTTGACCGTCATGAATGGGCTGCGCCCGATCCGGTACCGTGCCTTAAGCTGTTACTACAGTACCCGAGCACACACCCGAAGCGTTATTGATGATCGAATCCTCCTCGTTCAATGAGAAGATAAGTATAGGCATCTTATTTTCAAGGCACAGGGCGGTCGCGGTAGTGTCTATCACCTTCAGATTCTTCTCAATAACTTCATTAAGCGAAATGGTGATATACTTCACAGCTTCGGGATCCAGCTTGGGATCCGCGCTGTATACGCCGTCTATCGCCTTGGCCATCATGATGATATCACACTCCAGCTCGATGGCGCGAAGCGCTGTGCCCGAATCCGTAGTAAAATACGGATGTCCTGTTCCGCCTGCCAGAAATACCACACGGCCTACGCTCAGATCGTCAATCGCTCTGTCCTTGGAAAAGACCTCAGCCATATCACTGATGGCAAACGGAGCGTAAATGGAAGTCTGCATCCCGACATATCTGAAAATATCAGATACATAGATACAGTTCATGACAGTAGCCAGAATACCTATCTGATCGGCCTTATACCGGTCAATGGTCTCGCTGGTCCTTCCCCTCCAGAAATTACCTCCGCCGATAACTATCGCCACTTCGGTACCTCTGTCCACGATCTCCTTGACCTGTTTAGCAACAGCGATACATGTAGCCTCGTCAAATCCTGTCTTTTTTTCTCCGGCAAGCGCCTCGCCGGACAGTTTAAGTAAAATGCGTTTATATCCCGCCATAATTCACCTATAGTCACTCAAAAATATCATCTATGCTGACATCCGCGTATGTAAGCGAGCAGAAACCTTCAAGCACGGCACCGTTATTCATCTGAACAGACTTTGCCTTGATATTGCCCTTTATGATAGCGGTAGAATCAATGATAACAGGTCCCTTGATATCAAGCTCACCCTTGACCGCGCCGGCGATCACACCGGAACCGGCCTTGATATCTCCGACCACAACAGTTCCCAGACCGATTTTTACCGTACCCTCGCTGTCGATGTTGCCATCGAGACGCTTGGAGTTAACGTAAACATCGGAAGCTACGGAATTGCCGACTACTGTTCCTGATATGGTAAGCTTGCCGATACATTCGATATCGCCGTTAATGGTTCCCATAACATTGAGCGAACAATCCGAAACGATACTTCCGTTAATGGTAGTTCCCTTTGTGATCACGGTAACCTGATCTATACCGTCATCCGGAACATCGGCAGCCACAGGCTCTTCGTATGAAACAGTTTCTTCTGCAGGCTGAACTGCAGGAATCTCCACAGCAGGAGCCTCTGTCTCGGGAATATCCATGAGAGGAAGTTCCTCCTGAACAGGCTCATCTACAGGGATATCAGCAACAGCATCACCCGAAGCATCTGCCGAACCGTCAAAAAGGCTCTCAAGCAAAGCTTCATCCACAGGCTCATCATCAGTATCGATATCTGCCGGTAAATTGTCAAACAGACCCGCATCTTCAGCCGCCCCGGCTGTAATGTCCGCAGGAACATCCAAATCCTGAGTTTCAGGCTCAGGAACCTCAAGTCCAGTACCGCTGAGCAGATCATCAAGTCCGGGATCCGCAGCGGGAACATCACTGCCCAGTCCTCCTAAAAGATCATCGATGCCTTCTGCGGCGGGAGTCTCCTCCGGTATCATGTTATCATCTGCCACATCTTTAAAAAATCCCATATATTCAACCTCCGCATCAGAAACTCATAGTATCTGATTTTATAGTA
>JAILRI010000104.1 GCA_024698555.1 Lachnospiraceae bacterium | reverse complement strand
TACAGAGGAAAAGGAAGACCTGGCCGAGATAGTTGATTTCCTTAAAAATCCCGGCAAATACACCAAGGTGGGAGCCCGTATCCCCAAAGGCGTGCTGCTCGAGGGGCCTCCCGGAACGGGTAAAACTCTTTTGGCCAAGGCTATCGCGGGTGAGGCAAATGTTCCCTTTTTCTCGATCTCCGGTTCTGATTTTGTGGAGATGTTCGTAGGTGTGGGCGCATCCCGCGTAAGAGATCTGTTTGAAGAAGCCAAGCACAACCTTCCGTGCATAGTGTTCATAGACGAGATCGATGCCGTGGCCCGCAGGCGCGGTACCGGCATGGGCGGCGGACATGACGAAAGAGAGCAGACCTTAAACCAGCTGCTGGTGGAAATGGACGGATTCGGGGTCAATGAAGGGATCATAGTGCTTGCGGCCACCAACCGTGTGGATATACTCGATCCCGCTATCTTACGTCCCGGAAGATTTGACCGTAAGATAATGGTTCCCAAGCCTGATGTGAAGGGCCGTGAAGAGATACTGGCTGTTCACGTAAAGGATAAGCCTCTGGCAGAAGATATCGATCTGAAGCAGATCGCACAGACTACAGCCGGTTTTACGGGTGCCGACCTTGAGAATCTTATGAACGAGGCTGCCATAGTCGCGGCGAAGAACAGCCGGTCATTCATAACCGGTGAGGATGTAAGAAAAAGCTTTATAAAAGTCGGCATCGGTACGGAACGCAAGAGCCGCATTATTTCCGAAAAAGAAAAGAAGATCACGGCTTATCATGAGTCGGGACATGCGATCCTTTTCCATCTGCTTCCCGATGTGGGGCCTGTTTATACGGTCTCCGTCATACCTACCGGACAGGGAGCTGCAGGCTACACCATGCCGCTGCCCGATAAGGACGAAATGTTTGATACCAGAGGACATATGCTGCAGCAGATCATTGTGGATCTTGGAGGAAGAGCTGCCGAGAGTATCATTTTCGACGATATTACCACAGGCGCCTCGCAGGATATAAAGAACGCTACGGCTTTGGCACGAAGCATGGTCACCAGATACGGTTTTTCTGAAACCATCGGGCTGGTCAACTATGAACATGACAATGATGAGGTGTTTATAGGCAGGGATCTGGCTCATACGCAAAGCTTCAGTGAAAATGTGACCAACACTATCGATGAAGAGGTCAAGAAGATCATCGACGACTGCTATCTGCAGGCAACGAAGCTGCTGAAGGAGAATATTGAGGTACTGCATAAATGTGCGGAGCTGCTGGTTGAAAAGGAGCGTATAGGCAGGGATGAATTTGAAGCTCTGTTTGCATAATGATTATTATAGTGCAAAGTGCACAAAAATGACTATAAAGTTTTGTGAACTTTGTGAACACTTCATTTCGATGCATGCTATAATAATACTCGTAAACCCCAATACATTATATAGTTTTTGCTACACCCCATAAGTAACAAAAATACCTTCTCCAAAAAAGGACAGTCTGCGGATTGTCCTTTTTTCCTTTTCCGAAATCCTTCTTTGTTTTGATTGCGAAACCGGCTAAGATATGATATAATAATCAGGATTATGTGGGCTGTGAATAGCAGCTAAAAAATTCGAGGTCAGATTATGGATTATGAACATCCCGAGTATGAGAGAACTCATCAGACGGCGGACAGTACAGGAGCTATATTTGCCCCGCTGGAGTCGATGACGGATTCGAATACCGAATATATGACGAAGGAATTCGTGAGACGTGCGGTATACAGCGACGGAAGTCCCAGATACCGCATTCCCCCCGAACCGGATGCCTGGGAAAACGTCAGACTGCGCCTGAGGGTAGCCAGAGGCAATGCTTCGGCAGTTGTTCTGATGGTGGGAAACGCCCGTAAGATCATGCAGATGGTCAGCTGTGACGCTATGTTTGACTATTACGAGGGGAGTTTCTTACTTACCGACCAGAATACGGATTATTACTTCCTGATCCATTGCGGAACCAAGGTGTATTATTATAACAGACTCGGAGCAAGTGAAGAGCTGAATCCTACTTACAATTTCAGACTCCTGCCCGGCTTTAAGACTCCCGACTGGGCCAAGGGCGCGATAATGTACCAGATATTCACCGACCGTTTTTGTGACGCTTCCGTTGTCAACGGCGTCATGACCAACGAATATTACTATCTGGACAGTCCGGTAAGAAGGGTGCCTGACTGGAGCAAGACTCCCGATATAAAGGGCACGGTTGAATTTTACGGCGGC
>JAILRI010000004.1 GCA_024698555.1 Lachnospiraceae bacterium | reverse complement strand
GGAAGCATCGGTGCTCTGGGGGAAAGGATGAATACGGAAGTAACCGGACTGACGGGAAGTATCGGTGCTCTGGGAGAAAGGATGGACTCGGAAGTATCGGGACTGACCGGAAGCATCGGAGCACTCGGAGAAAGGATGAATACAGAAGTGACCGGGCTCACGGGAAGCATTGGGGCTCTGGGAGAAAGGATGGATGCTGAGGTAACGGGCCTGACCGGAAGCATAGGAGCGCTTGGAGAGCGGATGAATACGGAGGTAACGGGACTTAACGGTAGTATAGGTGCCCTCGGACAAAGGGTGGATGCTGAGGTGTCAGCGCTCGATCGGCGTATGGGAAGTCTTGAAGCTGAAACAAAACTGATCACTACCGGGAGCAAGGTTATAAAGCCTTCCGACTGGACTTCTTCGGGAAACAAATATAATTACAGTTTCACCTCGGACGAGATAAGCAGGGTACTGAACGGTAATTATGATGTTCAGATATCGTTCCAGTATGCACAGGGAACATCGATAAGCCCCGCCTATGGTGTAAGTAAAAGCGGGGGAAAAGCATATATCAGTATAACAGTCAATTCCCTGCCGGCTTCAAATATAAGTCTGGATCAGGTGGTAATCTATTACAAAACTCCATAAAAACAGATCGGGAGGTACCTTATGGAAAACAGTAAATTATCCGGTTTTCTGGATGAAAAGATTTCAAGAAAAAGTTTTATCCGCAAAGCGTTGATCGGTGTGCTGGCCGCGGCAGCAGGAATTGCGGCAGCACCGGCACGTCTGGCGGGAGCGGCTTCACTCTCGTTTAATGATAATCTGGGAACACTGCCGGTCACGGCAGGAGGGACGGGGGCATCAAGCGCGGAAGGCGCAAGGAGCAACCTGGGGATTGAGGAATGGAAGGAAGCTTCCGGGAACATAACGGCGAATGCTGCATCCATGTCCATCAGCTGCCCCGGAATGACCTCGTCAAGTACAGTAGAGGTATATTCAAGCGTTTGGGGTGTGATACCGCTGGGGGTTACAGCAGGAAACAGTTCGGTCTCCATGTCATTTTCAAACTCTCACGCGGCAGCATCCATAAAAGTCAGATACAGATAGGGGGATAAAGATGGCATATTATAAATGCACGGGTTATGATACCAGCAGGGTTACCGCTGCCGCGGGAGATGTCCTTTCGGGTAAAACCATTGTCTCAAGCACCGGAGAGCTGATAAACGGAAACATAGCAAAAAACGAGGGCGGAACGAAGTATGCGGCCACGTCATCACAGAAGCTGGCCGGGGCAGGAACATATCTGACAGGGGATCTGATCCTGGCGGCACTTACCGCGTCCAACCTGTCTGCAGCCAATATCAAAAAGGGCGTGACAGTGAGCGTAAACAACGGAAAAACCGACCTGTTCACCGCTACAGGTACATTCCTGTCTTCGCCTACGTTGAACAGAGTTCAACTCGGACGCGGGGGAAATGCCACTCCGATGTTCCTTCAGCCTGAGGGAGGTCTGCTGATAAGTTCCTGCCAGACGCAGCTGAGCAGCAATTATTCTTCCGGAATAAGGACGTTTCTTGATACCTACCCCTCCGGTTATCCTCCGTACAATGACAGTACCATATATTCGCAATACGGAGTGACCCAGGATCAGGTACTGGATTTTATGAGCAATATGAAATCGCCGATACCGAGATTTTCTACGACTGACAGTCTCAGTTATCTGCCGCTTGAGTACGCGTGCACCGTTCTTTACGATCAGATAGGCTCCGACTGGGGGTATCAGAATATCGTGACCTGGGTGTGGATCGGAAGGATGAAACAGTCCGCATGGGCGGGGTTTGATAACAAAACAGTAAACATAACGTTTAGTCCGTAATAAAAAGACTATTAACCGATTGCCTGAATAAATGAAACGTGGTATCATATTCGGGTGATCGGTTTTTTATAATTTCACGGAGGAACAGACATAAACATGAAGCTGACGGCAGAAGATATGGAAGCAAAGAAAACAGCCCTTGATGATGATGCTTCCATCTATGGTAAAAGGGATGACAGAGATACAAAGGAGAAGCTTGCCAGTCTGAAGGGCAGGGAAAAATGGGAGTTTTTTAAGGATTATATCCTGTGGAAGCTGGTCATAACCGTGGCGGTGGCCGGCTTCATAGGGTTTCTACTGTACAGTGTTTTCGGACCGAAACCTGAAACGGTTTTGTACGTCGCAGTGATAGATGATCCCCTTGGTAACGACAATATTGAGAAGCTGAGTGAAGCATTGTCCGGGCGCTATGTTAAGGAACCTAAAAAAGAAAAGGTCATGGTCGATGGAAATTATTATCTTATCTCCGGTGATTATAACGCCCGCATGAAGATGATGACCTTAACCGCCGCGGGAGAGATAGATTTCTGCATTATTCCGAAAAATGAACTGGAAAACTATATGGAATCCGAAATGTTTGCGAGTCTGGAAGATGTCATGGAAAAGACGGCATTGGAAGCCTATGGGAACCGGTTATTTGTCAGTCCCGCTGACGGCAGGGCGTATGGCATAAATGTCACTTCCATGATCAATTCCACACTGGGATACGATATTGGAGAAGATTACTATGCGGCATGTGTGATCAACGCCAAACATAAAGAGTTGTTTGCCGACTTTACGGGATTTATACTGGGACAACAGTGAATGAAAGATATCTTGAAAAACCGGGGAATGAAGAATGAATAACGCGAAGACTGCAGATATCATAAATGAAGTTAAGAAGGTCATCCACGGGAAGGATGATGTGATCAGAAAAATACTGTGCGCGGTGATAGCCGGCGGACATGTGCTTCTCGAAGATATACCCGGAGTGGGCAAGACAACGCTTGCGGTTGCGTTTTCAAAAGCGCTGTCTCTTGATTACAGAAGAGTTCAGCTGACGCCTGATGTTACGCCGGCCGATCTGCTGGGATTCAAGCTTTTTGATCAGGCATCGGGTAGTTTTAAGTTTCAGGAGGGAAGTATTTACACAAATCTGTTCCTGGCCGATGAGATCAACAGGACATCGCCCAAGACACAATCGGCGTTGCTTGAAGCTATGGAGGAAAGACAGGTAACGGTAGAGGGCCAGACCAGACTGCTGTCGGATCCGTTTTTTGTCATGGCGACACAGAATCCTTACGGTTCGGCCGGAACACAGCGCCTGCCGGAATCTCAGATGGACAGGTTTATGGTTTCACTTACCATGGGCTATCCCGACCATAAAAACGCCGTAGCCGTTCTGAAGGGTGATTCCGCACAGGATCTTAAATGCGTGGAACCAAAGGCGGATGCCGCAGGGCTAAAGCAGATGATGCAGGAGGTTCGCAGCATGCATGTTGAAGAATCTTTGTATGACTATATCGTTGCAGTTACCGAGGAAACCAGAAGCAAAGAGTTCTTCAGCCTGGGCTTAAGTCCGAGAGGAAGCATAGCGCTTACCCGCATGGCGAAGGCCTGGGGGTATGTAAGCGGACGTGACTATGTGCTGCCTGAGGACGTAAAGGATGTGTTTGAGAGCGTGGCCGGACACAGGGTACAGCTCGATCCGAGAGCCAGAGCTGTCGGTACGGATGTGTCCAGGGCATTGCATATGACCATAGAGAAGGTGGCGGTACCGGTTGTATAGTTTTTACTGTTGTTATGAGGGAATGATCATTGAAAAAGAGAAACAGTGACTGGTTATTTTTCCCGCTTGTGTATATACCGGCTTCCAACTGGCTGTTTATTGCCGTATATATCCTGGCTTTTCTGATGGCGTTTATCGGAGCCCTGTTCTTCAGGCAGTCCATACTCACCTCGATGGTTTTGCTGATGGCATTGCTTCCGGTATTATCCATAGTATTGACCTGCAAAAGCAGGAATGGTGTACAGGTAAGTGCCGGGAGCCTGCCGGTATCTGTTGAGGCCGGTCAGGGTTTCAAGCTGACCATAATGGTCGAAAACTCCACTATATTGCCGATGCTCAACTGCTGTCTGTACATAAAGTACCGGAATATGTTCTTTGAAAAGGATACAGTGGAAAAGATGGTGTTTGCCGCTCCGGCGAAGAGCCGTGACTGTCTGGAGCTATCATTCGATACAGCGGTATCCGGGCTGATCTCGTTTGAAATTGATAAGCTGGAGATCACTGATTTTCTGCATTTTGTAAGCTTTGACACGGCACTCGGGGTTCACAGGGAAGTGGTCTGCCTGCCGCGCAGGATAGAATGTGATATACCTCCGATGCGGAAACTGTCTATGGAAAGCGAGGCTGTACCGGGTCTGACAGGAGAGGTTACGTCCGAGATCAGGCAATTCCGCGGGTATCTGCCGGGAGACAGGCTTAAGGACATTCACTGGAAACAGACTGCGCGCAGCGGGGAACTGACGGTAAAGGAATATGAGCGTATGCAGGAGGAGTTTTATGTTCTGCTGCCCATCCTTTCAGGTGATGAGAGGGAAAGGACGCTTGAGCTTTACTATGCTGCGGCCCGGTATCTGATAAGCAGGAATGAGAGCTTTTATACAGTACTTTTGCCTGAGGGGGCGACAGGGGCGTCATTGTTCCCGGTCAGCAGTGAGGATGAGCTTTTGGAGTCGTTGTATAAATTATACAGATGCCGGCCTGTGGATACGGATGTAAATGAACTGATCGTTCCACAGCTGTCAGAAAGTTTGACAGATATCACAGTCATAAGGGACGGCAGGATAGAGTGAACAATAATATGACTGCATCAAAAAGACAGGAGAAACAGATAGGTAGAGAACTGGCTGCCTGCGGAACAGCCTTGCGTGATATCAACGTACAGG
>JAILRI010000236.1 GCA_024698555.1 Lachnospiraceae bacterium | reverse complement strand
TTACTATACGAAGTATCATCTGTTCCATCTTCCGAATAAAAGATCTTAAGCGCTTTCCAAAGAGCAGTGTTCCAACTCTGGCGAGTATTAAAATCACTAAATTTTCTGTTGTTTACACCATCTCCAACTTTAACCCCGTTTTCAAAGGTACTTGCCATATACCGGATTACAACCGGATTATCAGCAGATTTTCCTAATTCCTGAGTGAAAGCAATAGAACCTCCGCTTGCAGTGTCTAAGCTTGTTCTTCCGTTGATAGTATCGGATCTGTAAGCTATATAAGGGTTAACCTTAAGGCTTACATCCTCTTCAACTGCTCCACAGTAGATACAGGTCCGTTTCCCGTGCCATCTCCAAGCGTTTTGGTTATTACCTGTACCATCATCTTCCCATACAGGTCCATCTGTATCAGGCACAACGTCCCCATAACTATGATTATTATCAGTGCACCCTGTAACCACATATTCAATCTCGCAGGAATTGAAATCATCTGCGTCTCCATACGCAGTAGCATTACCCAGATACCTAACAAAAGATGTCGGATACCCTGACATATCCTTTGGTGTCAGCTTGATCTTAAACTTGGGAGTTTGTCCGCTTTTAAGCATATCGGATATCTGTGTCATGGTCATATCCCCACCGGAAATAAGTTCAGCCTCAACATCAACGAGGATCATCGCTCTGTTGTCCATAGATATATCCGATTCGTAGCCTCCATGTCCGCCAAAATCGATTACTCCCGAATCATCCCTCAGCTCCAAGGAAACAGGTGTTTCCCAATTCATATTATCAAACCAGTCTCTCACTGTCTGACCGGGTGATGCACCATCCATTAAGTAATTATAGTTGATAGTATCACCTTCACCTGCACCCACCAGAGATATCTTTATTACTTCTTCTTTTGTTTTATCACATGTCGCGTCACTGCATTTATAGATAGTTTTACCGGGATAGAATGATACAGCCGGAACGCTGCTGCCATTACTAAGGTCACCTTCAAGATAAGCATAAGGAGCAATAACTGAATCCACTACCCAATTGCAGACATGTTCTTCTTCGTCATTATTTTCTTCCTGGTTGTTTTCCTCCTGATTATTCTCTTCCTGATTATTCTCTTCCTGATTGTTCTCCTCCTGATTATTCTCTTCCTGATTATTCTCTTCCTGGTTGTTCTCTTCCTGATTGTTCTCTTCCTGATTGTTCTCTTCCTGGTTGTTCTCTTCCTGGTTGTTCTCTTCCTGATTGTTCTCTTCCTGGTTGTTCTCTTCCTGATTGTTTTCTTCCTGATTGTTTTCTTCCTGATTATTTTCCTCAGGTTTGGTCTCTTCAGGTTTGGTTTCTTCAGGTTTGGTTTCCTCAGGTTTGGTTTCTTCAGGCTTGGTTTCTTCAGGCTTATTCTCTTCCTGCTTATTGTCGGTACCGGACGAACTGCCGCCGGACGCACCACCGCCGCCTGAAGATCCGCCGCCACCGGATGAGCTTCCACCGCCGGAGACTACAGCTTGAGTTTCTTTTTCAGCTTCCTCTTCAGTTTTCTTCTTGGCCTGACTCTTTGGAATAACCAGAGTTTTAACCTGTCTGCTGAATGCGGTATTTGTAAATTCGGCAATATAGCTTCTTATACCGGATGCTTCCTCAGTAGGTTCCTTAGTGATCTCCTCTACCGTATTTACGGTTTCGGTTTCCACATGGCTGCCGTCCCGCTTACAAATACGTGTCGCGGTAACAGTGCTGTAATCATTTGACCATGAATAAGATACATTACCCCAGTCATGTCCGAGAGGCTCAATTTTTTCAATCTTCTCCTCGTGGCAGTTTTCACAGATCGTCTTCTTTTCACCCTCTTCTTCACAGGTGGGAAGTTTGGTCTCTTCTTTCCACTTATGCCCCAGTTTCGGGATCACCTTGCCGCCCTTGATCAGCTCGCCGCAGCCGCCGCAGTAAACGGCGCGCTCACGGCCGTCCTCCTCACAGGTGGGCTCGATCTTTTCTTCTACCCTGTCGCCGTCGGTAACATTCGGATCATACATATGTCTCGTAGGATCCTTCTCGCCGGTTATCTGCTTGGTTGCGTGGCACTTACGGCATTCATAAGTTTCAACCATCGGCGCGTAGCAGTTGGCGATAGTAAATGAAGCCCGTCTCCAGTCATGAGCCTCATCAGAGGTATCGACAGGGATAGTCTCAGTCTTGCGCTCGCCGCAGGAACAGGTATAACGTATAGTTCCTTCCTCGATACAGTTGGCCTTCTTGGTTACGACACCTTCGCCCCAGTCATGGACATGGCGTGTGGTAGTGATCACCACATCCCTCCCCGGAAGAGGCGTGCTGTCCGTAACCTTCTTGCCGTCCATCTGCCACTCCAGAACGTCGGCGCCTTCCATAGACACTTCGGGCGGAGTGAGCAGCGAACCGTATTCAAGCGTTTCCTCCTTAACGAGAGTATCGCCGTCCATCCATTTTACATCATAGGATTCCCCGGTATAAACAACCCTGAGGGTAATTCCTCCGCCGGGCATTTTTGTACCCTCAACGAACTCTGCCATCAGATCGCCCTTGACTACATAAAGCTTGTAGCTGTAGCCTTCCTTGTTCAGAGTACGCCAGTCTCTGTTCCTGTCCTTGCCCCAGTATCTGGGTTCTGTAGTAAAGTAAATTTCTTCGCCGGTATTTACGCTCGTAGTCGTCCAGGTCTCTCCGTCGCACTCCCAGGTGATCTTCTGGGGCAGCGGTGTTTCTTCCCACTTCGCCGTATAGATCAGCTCCAGATCATATACCCTTCCGAAGGAATTGATACCATCGTTTATGTTGTTATACCAGACGAGCCTGTAGCTGTAGCCCTCTTTTTCAGGTTTATCGGCCGAAACATCCGGAGGCGTCTGAACCTTATCGCCCCTGTGGCAGATATCCTCTCTGTAAACAGTGCTTCCGTCCTCGTTCTGCCAGATAACCTTGAATTCCTTGGTATCCCTTGCCACTCCGACGAGAACTATACCTTCATCAGGCACGGTCATATCCTCAGAAACAAGCTGCCAGCCGACAGGATTGGTGATGATATTATTGATCTCATCGGTGTATACCTGCCTGTAGGTAGGCAGATAGTACTTGGTCATGGTATCCTCGAGAACATATCTCGAAACAGTATAGGTAAAGCCGTAGTTGCTTTCCGAAATTTGCGTCGGATAGTGCTCCAGTCCGTCCTTTTTGAGATAATACCATTCCAGGTTGTATTTGTATCTTTCCTCGAACCAGGCGCCCTCTTCCTTAAGCCTGCTCAGGATATTTTCACCATCCTTAAATTGAACCGTTCCAAGTGTTAAGAAGGTGTTTTCAGCCGCCGGCATATCGTAAATGACGATCGGATCGATCTCATGATCAGGCTTGCGGTCAAAATACAGCTGTACCACGGTATCATTTTTAACCATCAGGAAGTAGAGCACACCGTTGTAGGTTTCCAGCGTATTCAGGATATTGTCAAAATATTTTTCATGACGGTCATATATCTGGTTATACTTCTTTACCGCCTTCTCGAATTTTTCATAGCTTACCTTCTTTTTCTTGTAAGCATCTGAAATATCCTGCATCTCCTTATAGGTTTTTTCCTCCAGCTCCTTCATTTCCTTGATGCCGGGGTAGTTTACGCCTACCAGATAGTAGCCCGGATACTGGAAGATGAAGTCCTTAGTGACTACAAGGTCATACTCGATACCGTCAAAACCGTCAAATTCGCCGGTCTTGACCATGGTATAGCCGTTGCGGTCTTCGTTCTGCAGATAGTACTCAACAGACGCGGTAGCCTTGGTTCCCTTCCAGTGAACCTTCAGTGTACGCTTGATCTCAATGGTAGAGAAACCAAAGGACTCGTTGCGGTAAACAAAGGTAACCTCGCCCCAGATCTCGCTCTGATCACTATCGGCAGGCTTTACGTATATCTCATTGGTAGCGGGCAGATACTGGAACGAATGCTTGCCGGTAGTATTACCGAACTCGCCGTCTAAGTCCTCGCAGGTAACGGTAAAATGCTCCTCGTTGTACTGCGTGTATTCCCTGCCGTTGATGGTAAATGAATAATTCTTCTCTCCGACCTTGTTGGAATCCCAGCTCTCGTCGCCGAGCTCGCCGGAATCAAGCTCCATGGTATAAACCTTGAATACCGAATCGGGAACCGTGAGGGTATTCTTGCCCTCTTCAAACTCCTGTGTCTCGTATATCTCCTCATCGTCATCCGAATTGACCGGAGGCGGTACGGGAACAGACTTCGCTCCCAGAGTTAAGAGAGGCCACTTCTTCTCGTACAGTGTCTTCTCATAGTTAAGAGCGTCATCACCCAACTGTGCCTTAAAGTTGATCTCCAAGTAAGCTCCTATTTCAAAGAGGAGCGAACCCATAATTCCGCTGTTCGGTTTCTCGCCGGATCGCCATGCATAGAACATATACAGGAATCCGTAAAGCTCCATATACAGACCTACTTCTGCCGTGATACCGATAGAATCAAGCTTCGTCGAAAGCAGTCCCAGACGGAGATCGAACTTCACACCGGCTCTGATCCCGAGCATACCGAAGATGAAGAAATCGATCCTGAAATTCGGGGTCTCCAGGTCGCCGACCTGCTTCTCCACAGTTCCGGAAGCCATATCCACATGGTAGCAGAACTGCTTGGCGTTACCGTAGGAAATGCTGAAGCCTATCATGGCGTTGAGTTTGAAAGATACTATGAGGCTCGCGGAGAAGCTCACAGCGATCACCTGCCAGGGATCGAGATGGAACTCAGCCCTGAACAGTTCCTGCTCAATGATAGGTATGTATTCGGCGTCATTGTCCAGCATGGCGGAATACTTCTGAGGAAGATCTCCTCCCATGCTCGCGCCGGGACCCGTATCCGCGTCGTCAGTAGCCTGCAGCTGTCCTGCTTCACCCTTACCCTTGGAGTAGGTGCCGCCCTGTACCTTCTTCAAGTCCTTGGACATCATTTCAAGCTTGGTGCCCATATCGATGAGAGCCTTGCCGGTATCCTTATTGGGATTCTCGCCCGCTCCGGTAGTCTCGAGCAGCCTGCTCCAATCAGTGTCCTTTTCATCGGTCTTGGTCATGACCGTTGCCTGTGCCGAGAAGCAGGTGAATGTACCTGCCTGCAGCGCGGCGTCAATAGTTGCGTTGACGGGAATGATGATATCCCATTCAATATCAAAATCAAGCCTGTAACCGATCAGGATCTCCTGTTCGATCTGAGCCACGCACTGTATTTCGATGATATTGTCACCGTTCAGATGGATCTTGATGGTAAAGCCTGCGCTGAATACCGCACGTATACCGCTGCCGCTGAAGTGTTCAAGCTTCGGTGACATGGTAAAGCCCACCTTCAGTCCGGAGAATTCCACCTTCTGGCCTGCTGCGAGTTCGCGCATTTCTTCGAGTGATATCTCTTCACCGGTGTCTGTCTTAAATGAAATATTCTTGAATGAATCCGCTATTTCAGGATCATCGGGAAGCTCCACATCGCCATTGATGAGAGCCATGATATACTCTCCGGTCAGCCTTGCATAATCGCTTTCCTCCATCTGGCGCTGCAGGCCTTCCTTGATCACTTCCACCTCTTCTTCCGTAACAGGGATCTCCACATTGTCCACAGTCATATACATACCCTGGGACCTGTGCATATCGTCAAGGCTCGAGGCTGTATAATCGATGGTCAGGGCATCCCCCGTACCGGTGACCTTAGTGATCTTCCCCACACCGGACATGCTGCCGCTGAGCGCGGAAAGGCTTTCAGGCAGTTCCCCGTTGTAGAAAATGATATAGCAGCCCTCTCCGATCACGGTATTCTTTGAGAGCTTCATCTGTTCATACAAAGGACTTCCAAACTTCAGATCCTCGGCGGTAAGTGTAAGCGTACCGGTTGCGGGATGGTCTCCTGCCAGCACGGGAACAGCCACAGGAGTATCGATGATATCCAGCATGGAAGCGCCCTCATATGCATAGCTTCCATTGCCGAGCACTTTGGTGATCTTGAAGTAGGAAACATCGCCGTCAACGGTTCCGCCCTCGCCCAGGGTTCCGTCATAAACGGCTACAGTCTGTCCTTCGACAAGCTCCATGTCCGTAGTCATGGTTCCGCTGCGCTTATCCTGTATGGTGTCGGTCCCGTCATCGCTTGCCACGAGCTTTATCAGGCTGTCGAGCTCACCAACACCGCTCACCCGGTCATACGGAATATATACCATATCGGAGCTGAGCTTAACATCATTATAGTCCTTCTTGCTTACGGTAAAATTGTGATAAAGGATCCTTTCATCGGTTTCCTTGCCCTCGAACAAGAATCGCAGGGCTGCGGTATCCTTGATCTCAACCTGCTGAAGACTTCCTTCGGTCCAATTCCCGGAGGCAGGCTTTACCGTATAAATACGTGCTTTATCCCACTCACGCTGCCTTAAGCGGTTCACTGCGTCGGTAAGGATATTGACCTTATCCGGATCAAACTTCAGCTCCTCGCGCCAGTAACGCTCGGGGCTGTCGCTTTCAGGCAGTCCGTACATTTCATACAGATCCGGAACACTCTCCGCGTCGGGATCGATGCCCACCTTGCGCAGCAGCTCGGCTGTTTCTTCATCAGGGACGTATGAAGTATCGCCGCTTAAGAGTCCGCCAGCGTTCCCCTTATATTCATTTACTACGAAATCTATCTCTTCGCCGCCCTTGGAAAGATTCCTGACAGCGATATCTTCCTTTATCTTTTCGGTATCCTGATCATGCAGAACTACGAGCACGTCATAGTTATCGTCCACATCCTGCATGGCAACATAATCATATGAAAATGTGCCGTCCAAGCCCTCTTTGCTCACAAAGCGCGGATACAGCGTAAGGTTATGGTCTATCACATCATTGGAACCGGTAATGAGAGTAAGTCCCTCATCATAGTACCAGCCTGTGAACATCATGCCTTCACGTTCCGCCTTAGGCAGGATCGCTGTAGTTGCGCCATTTTCAAGCATCATGGTGTCAGGAAGCGTGATCAGTGCCGCTTCGTCTGCAGAAGTTCCGGTAGGAAGCGCAAACTTGACCTCATGATAGGCGCTGGTCTCCATACCGCTATCTGAACTCTGACC
This sequence comes from Lachnospiraceae bacterium, assembly GCA_024698555.1. Taxonomy (GTDB): domain Bacteria; phylum Bacillota; class Clostridia; order Lachnospirales; family Lachnospiraceae; genus RUG11977. The sequence continues at coordinate 3,665 of JAILRI010000236.1, read as the reverse complement.
GGTCTGACCTTTTTGGTCATCCTGTCCGCCGTCGGTTACCTTACTGCTGTTGCTGACGGCTCCGGGCGTAGCGGTAGTGCCCGGATTGTCAGGCTGACTGCCCGCATTGTCACACGAGATCAGCCCGAAAGTCATGGTGATGGTCAGAACCACCGCCAGAACTTTGTTGAATAGAGATTTTTTACTCATGTAAGCTACCTCACTTGTTACTAACAAACAAACTTCTGTTTTACTTTAAGTTGGCCAGATTCCTTATTTCTTACTTACATCAAAGCACTTGTTTTTCAAAGTATCATCGATATACCTTCTCGTACAGTTCCCGTGCTACCCCGACAGGAGCTGCGAGATTCAGGTTCTGTCCCTTGTCGTATGTCCCCGTGACTATCCCGGTCACACGGCCTTCCCCGTCAAAAACCGGTCCTCCGCTCGATCCGCTGGATACAGGCGCTGTAAACAGTATCCAGTCAGTCTCGGGTGTCTTCCATATCCCGCAGGCATCGCCCTTAGTCACCAGATTGATCAGCCCGAACTGGCTTCCTATCGCCGTTACGCTGCTGCCTCTTCCCGGAAGTCCATCTGCCGCGGGTAAAGGCTCCAGCCCGGCATCTGAAGGAAGCGCGCATATCGCTACATCCGAATCCTTGCTGTCCTCCAGTATGTGTTCGATCCTGAAGGTAGTTCCGTCATCACGAGTAGCGATCATGTAGTCCATATTGACCACCACATGCCTGGCCGTGACCAGCACCGGAGTATCAAATGCGGCAAATCCGCTCCCTGTGCCTATCCGGTCACCATTCTTATTAAAGACCTCCAGTCTGACTACCGAGGCAGCCCACGTATCGATAATTGTGGAGCTATCTCCCTCATTCGTGGAGTTTTTGCCCTCGTCAGAGGTACTTGTTCCCTTTTCCGGGTAGCCTTCTGTGGTCTCAATCACCGCGTCTTCACGGTCAGCTTCGGGTATACGGGTAGGTTCTGTCTGTGCCGGAACTACATTATCCTGCGATACATCTTTTTCAGAGTTTTCTTCCTTGATAACCGGATTGACCAAGCCGCTGTCCGCGGATGCGTCCTGCGACCTGCATGCCGAAAGTCCGATCATCAGAAAAACCGGAATAACTGCGATCAGCCAAAACCTTACGCCCGCTAAGGAACGAACTGTTCTCCTTTGCCGCGGCCGCTGCTGCCTCATCATGTTTCTTCCTTTCCCGGAATATTCTGAGGCGAGCCTCCATCCGGCCGGTGTTTGCCGGCAGCGATCTTCATGCATATGATCGTGATGATCACCGCAGCCGCAAAGCTGAGCACTGCAACCAGTATATAACCTCCGGCAGCTTCAGGCAGCATAAAGGCGCCGTATACCGAATACGATGCCGCAACCTCTCCAAACCCGGCAAAGCGGTAAATGGCCGCTGCCATCGCTATCAGCATCAGTGCCGCCAGCGTTCCCATAGATGTGTAAATGCCGCGTCGCCGCTGTTTCCTTATCTCATCGCTTCTCTGCACTATCAGACGCGCAGCTTCATCCAGACTGTACTTCATGCGGTTCCCTCCTCCCCTCAAATAATACATTTTAAGCAACTTTTCAGAACCCCTGTCTCCATATCGGTTTTGAACAGTCACCCTTGTTTATACATTAGTACCCTGAAAAAATTATTTTACTCACTTTCCGGTTGTTTTTTATGAGCCCTTATCGTGCTGTATGGAAGATACAGCAGCCCCGCGGTCATAACAGGCATCAGATATCCGAAAACCGTGGAAAATCCGGGTTCGGATACCAGTATATTGTACAGGCCGTGAAAAGCGGTAGAAAGAGCAAGCGCTCCCATGATTCCCGGAAGCGTAAGAGCGTTCAGGCGTTTTGCCATACTGAAGCCCATGACCAGTACCAGAGCGCATACCAGATGCATAACCCCCGCTGCCATACCGCGTATGATGATATAGGGGAGGCTGTATGCCCCCTCCGACAGTATATAGCAGCAGTTCTCAAATGTAGCGAATCCCAGTCCGATCCCCAGCGCCGCAGTAAACAGGCTGCCGTCATGGGGCAGGAACACGAACATATAAAAAAGCATGGGAAGAAGCTTACACACCTCTTCTATGACCGGAGAATAATAGACTGCCGTATCATCGGCAGGCAGACCAAAAGAATATTTTATAAAACCGCTGATATACGCGGCGATCAGACATGAGCCCATGCCGAAGATAAACGAAAGTATAAACCTGCGCGTATTACCCCCGGTAAACAGTAAAGAGATCAGCAGCGGTATGGCAATGCATATAAGGATATTTTCAGAATAGACCATGTTTATACCTCATCAGCAACGGCAATACAGGAATACATAGCGGCTATAAGAGCCAGTGTATAGAGAAGATCAGCGACAAAATAAAGCGGTTCCGCGCTCATATACATTGTATTCTGGATCCAGAGCAAAGCGGCAAAGGTGAGCGCCATAGCCTTTTCCCTTTGCTCCCGGCCAGAGTTACTCCCTTTCCGGCTATCTGTATTCACTTCCCGGCCGGCCGCGTCCTCTTTTTTCCCAGCGTTTTTTCCTTCAATGCAGGATACATACCCATCATGGGCAAAACCATCATTGCTCCTGTATTTTTGCTGTAAACTGCTCAGGCTCCTGATGCTCTTTAACGAGATCCATATGACTCCGGAAAACGCCAGCAAAGAGCCGGCTGTATCAAGTATCATCCCGGCTAAGGTTTCCAGTAAGAACAGCTGGATGCCGAATACAGCAATAATAAGAAAAGCGGTGCTCCCTGCCAGGACTGCTTCCCTCTTCGTCAGGGCAGCCGTTTTTTTTAGCGACATAACAGTAACACACATCAGATAACAGTAAGGGATCGCTCCAACGATATCCTTGATCCATTCACCGTTCCATGCGATCCACAAAGCCATCGAACCAAGGGAAAAAAGTACGGTTAACAATACCTCCATCCCGGCTCTTACGCGCCGCAGCCCGAAAACTGTGCTCAGCAATGCCGCGAACAGCAGGCTTTCACCCATCTCGGCAATCTCGTTCACTCCGTAGGGCAGGCGTACTCCGGGTTTTAATACTTCCAGCGCTATCCAGTAAAGGTCGCTTAACATCGTACATATTACCGCATATAGGAAAAAGCCCAGTATTATTGAGCTTTTTCTTATATGCAGACGCCGTATCACCGTGAAAATAATAAATCCCACCGCAGTGATCTGCAAAATATTCATGATCAGAGAAACAATGTCCATCAGCCTTCACTCCTTGAAGCCCGCTTTTTCCAAAGCTTCCTTCATGGCCTGTTTGCCCCTGGCCACCAGATTATAAACCTGTTTTTTGGTCTTTTTCAGTACCTTCGCTACTTCTTCACTGCTCATTTCTTCAAAATAAATGAGTTCAAGAGCCTGCCTGTAATCTTCATGAATGGATCTTAAAGCCTCATACAGCATCATGGAACGCTCATTTTTCAGAAGTTCCAGTTCAGGTATCCCTTTATCGGGTTCGTAAGCGGCATTTTCAGCGATCTCCTCGTTGATCGGTAAAAATGTAAACCTTTTCTTTCGAAGATGCTTATGGGCAAGATTGCGCCCGATGCCGAACAGCCAGGTCTTAAAGCTGCTCTTTGCCGCAAATCCGGCCCTGCCGGATGCCGCCACGGCGAAAGCATCCAGCATAAGC
>JAILRI010000231.1 GCA_024698555.1 Lachnospiraceae bacterium | reverse complement strand
AGGCGTATCTTCAGCCTGATCATCGGAAACCTTCACGCTTATAAGCTGCGCGTTAATATCATATTCAGTTGTGATCCTTAATTCGCTATCCCTGCCGTTTTTTTCATCCTTAAGGATAAATGTCCTGTCGTTGCCTATCTTCAGTACCGCGGCGGCTGAGTACTCCTCCTGCCACCTGTCAAACTTATTGCCGTCCAGCAGCATGAGCAGCTCGGAACGGTCATTTTCCAGGTTCATATGCTTTGCTACGCTGTTGGCGTCGGGACTATCCGGTTCCAGCACAAAAAAAGCGTTTTCGATCTTATACTTGTCCAGTTCCAGACGGGCATAGGTAAGCAAACGTTTAAAGATACCGTTTCCGCGAAGGATAGGATCAACAAAACCGGTTATCTCGGCTTCATCCTTCGTCGGAGCAAACAGCTGCAGAAAACCCGCAAGCCTTCCTTTGTCATAATACAGGTAAAAGCACCTGAAGCTTTTGGAAAAGCTTCTGTTGGCGGTCAGATCCGCTTCGGAAAATGTATGATCATGTTCCCTGCACTCATATTCCAGACGCCTGACTTCAAACTGCCGCTTCAGGCTCAGCTTGCATAACTCATCAATATGTGCCCCGGTAGCCTTATCCTGCCATATGCTCATGCTTTGCCCTCCTATTTGCAATAGCTGTTTCAGGTGTTTGTCTGTTTCTTCTTTCTCAATTTTGATACCAGCTCTATCAGTATCATGGCCACGGCCAGGATTCCTATCGCTATCCCTGCCACCATCAACGTATCACGGTTAAATACGCCTGATTCTTTTTCAGCTGTATCCTCCAAAGGCAGATCATTTACCTCAGCCAGTACCAAACGTCCGAGCGTGCTTACGGACACGCTGTAGAGATTACCGTCCTTCGCGGCTTCAACCTCATGTGCTCCTTTGTCATCGACCGTATACATAACCAGCTTCGTTCCGGCCTTCTGTCTGGAGGTTCCCATGGGAACAGTTACGAGATATCCGCCCGAAACATCTCCGCTGCCCTCCAGATCATACACTCTCATATCCACGGCTTCGGGAATGAGTTCTTTGACCCGGTTCCACTCGCCGTCTCCTTCGGAATACTTCCTGACAAAAACACCAGGTGTACCTCCTTCATACTGTGCTGTAACGAATATCCCGGTATCAGGGTCTGTCACGCTTAAATAACCTTTGTTCCTGCCCTTACCCTTCTGACCGTTGCCGACGGCGGAAAGATCACAGTCTCCGCATGAAACCCAGGAATTCAGACCTGACAGCTGTGAATATACACCGACAGCCCTGTCGGCCACTATCTGCTTTATATGCGGGAGAGCCTTCACCACGTCCTGGGGCTGCCAGATAAAATTCATATATGACGCGGAATCAGCATTCTTCTCGGTAGCCGCGGCGATCAGTTCGTCCGAAATACCGTTTATGAGCGATACCATATAGGCAGGCTCATAGGTCCTGTTATCGGTAGTTCTTCCGCCGAGGGCATAAATGCGGGCACAGTCCATCATGTAAGTGTGATATTTCTCCATCAGTGACGGATTCTGATATATCACGTTGAACAGGGGGTAGCTTGAATAATACTGTTTCGAATATTCGCTGTTGTTATAATCCTGCCAGCTTTCCTTCATACAGTACATGATATCTACATCATAATTGGCGGTCATATCGGCTGTTACCGGAAAGTAGGTGCCAAAGCTCAAGTCATAATCCCAGGGGATAATAGCCAGCCTTCCGTTCCTGTCACAGTACAGACCGTAGTTATGCTGTTCTGTAAACATGTTGTCTGTCTGGACCAGAAATGAATGGACAGCGAAATATCTTAAAAATTCGTCCGTATTGATCACTGTATCCAGTAGCTCCAGATAACGGGACGAGCCTGTGTCCAGTTCCTGACCGTCAAAATCCCTGCCTTTGCTTAAAGCATCCAGCCTGCGCAGAGCCTCGGTGACCAGTTCCAGATCCACCTTCACATCCTCATAGGTTTCCTCATCGTCATTGTAGAGGACGGCGGGATCTCGAAGGATATCTTCATACTCAAGATCTGTCTTGTCAGGCTTTGCCAGATACGCGCCCAGATCCTTTTTCTTCATGCCGTAATGCTGCATCAGTATCGTATGATCGAGAGCCTCCATCATAAAATACACGCCGTAATACTCATCATTGATATATAGCTTCGTAAGGGCAAACTGGGACGAAGGAACCCCCATCTCGCTGAAGAGGGTATACGCGCAGTATTCCTTGAGCATGGACTTGTCAAAATAAAAATTATTGAAGCATACCCTGTTCAGGCCATAAAAACTCTGCTTTTTTCCGTAATCGCTCTTCTTGACATAACGCCCGAAATTAACGGTGAAAGAGAATCTGTTGCTGTCGTTTTCTTCTCTGCCGTGTTTAAGCGTATAGTCGCCTTTGGTCCTCAGGCCGGCGTACTTAACGGTGCTGGCGCCGATCGATACACTTTCAGCCGGTACGTAAGGCTTATCCAAAGCATTGTTGAAGAGATATGCAAGATCCTGTTCATCTACATTGATCCTTACTTCCTGAAGCTTATCCTTTGGAAAAAAAGAATCATACTCACCATCTCTTGCGTCAGCCTGCGTAGCTTCGTTTACGGTATAGTCACCGGGAATGTCTGCCGGACGGTCATCTGCCGCATACGCAGCAGTTCCCGAAAAAAATAAGTATACAGAATAATGGCGCTGAATAAACAGCATATCTTTCGCTTCATCTTATGATCCCTTTAAAAAACTGCAAAATTTTTTTACAAACTCTTTATCATCATACCCCATCAACACACTCTTGTCAATAAATACAAAGTGCTGTATAATTCTGGTTATAATGGGAGGTCACACCATGGTTTTATCATGTCAGAATATATCAAAATCATTCGGAACCGATGTCATACTGGACAATGTCAGCTTTCATGTCAATGAACATGAAAAATGCGCGATAGTGGGCATAAACGGCGCAGGTAAATCAACCCTTCTCAAGATCATAACCGGAGAGCTTTCCGCGGATTCCGGTCAGGTTCAGATCGCTAAGGGAAGCCGGCTCGGATATCTTTCGCAGCAGCAGAATCTCGATCCTGCCAATACCATATACGACGAGGTCATGACGGTAAAGGCCGAACTGATAGCCATCGAACAGAATCTGCGCCGCATAGAACAGCGTATGAAGGAAGCGGATCCCGAAGAACTCGACGCTCTTTATAAAAAATATGACGAATTAAACCACATTTTCGAATCCCAAAATGGCTATGCCATAAGAAGCGAAGTGACCGGAGTCCTCAAAGGACTTGGGTTTGACGAGGCTGATTTTTCGCTTCCCGTGGGCACACTTTCAGGAGGTCAGAAGACGCGAACCGCCCTGGCCAAGCTCCTTCTCTCCCGTCCCGATATAATACTTCTTGACGAGCCTACCAATCATCTGGATATAGATTCCATCGCCTGGCTTGAAAGCTTCCTGTCGGGCTATACCGGCTCCGTGGTTATAGTCGCGCACGACCGTTATTTTCTGGACAAGATCGTTGATCAGGTGGTCGAGATAGAAAACTCAAAAGCTGAAGTCTTTACCGGCAATTATACGGCTTATTCAGTAAAGAAGCAGCAGGAAAGAGCCAACCGCCTCAAGGCCTATCTGAACCAGCAGAAAGTGATCCAGCATCAGGAGAAGGTGATCGAGACCCTCCGCTCCTATAACCGTGAAAAATCCATCAAACGGGCGGAATCAAGGCAAAAGCAGCTGGACAAGATCGAACGCATCCCCAAGCCTGTCGAGCTCAACGACAAGATGCACATCATTCTCGAACCCAATATCCTTTCAGGCAACGATGTCCTGACAGTTGAGGATCTGGCAAAAAGCTTTGACGGTCTGAAGCTTTTCGAGCATCTGGGCTTTGAGATAAAACGCGGCGACAGAGTAGCCATCATCGGCAATAACGGCACCGGAAAAACCACTCTGCTCAAGATACTGAACGGCCTTATAAACGCCGATGAGGGTGAATACAGATTTGGAGCGAAAGTATATCCCGGATATTACGATCAGGAGCATCATGTGCTTACAGACAGCAATACAGTCTTCGATGAGATCCAGAATACATATCCCGATGAAGATAACTTAAGAGTACGTAATCTGCTGGCGGCCTTCCTTTTTACGGGCGATGACGTGCTCAAGCTGGTAGGTTCACTGTCCGGCGGTGAAAAAGCCCGCGTTTCCCTTGCCAAGCTCATGATGAGCGATGCCAATTTTCTGATGCTGGACGAGCCTACCAACCACCTTGACATAGCCTCCAAGGAAATCCTCGAAGAAGCGATTTCGGGCTATACCGGCACTGTGCTCTATGTCTCGCATGACCGTTATTTTATCAACAGGACGGCTACAAGGGTGTTTGAGCTTGATGAAGGCATCCTGTATATTTACAACGGCAACTATGATTATTATCTTGACAAGAGGGATGCCGTCAAAAATGCGCATTATACCGGTACGGCTTCTGCAGCAGGCTCCTCTGCTTCTTCAGCCAATGACTCCGGCCGCGACCTCCGCACTCAGGGCGCTGCCGACTGGGAAACACAGAAAAAAGAAGCCGCGGCGCGACGCAAGCTGGAAAATGAATTCAAGACCTGTGAAAACAAGATCAAAACTCTGGAAGACAGAAATGCTGAAATAGACAGGCTTTTTCTGGATGATACGATAGTAACCGATGCAGTTCGTTTGCGTGAACTGACCGAAGAGAAAGAATCCAACGAAGCACTGCTCGAAACACTGCTCGAAACCTGGGAGAGTTTATATGAAAGACTTAATTAGCATAGTCGTACCCTGTTTTAATGAAGAGGAATCACTGCCTCTGTTCATGGATGCCATAGGCCCGGTACGGACTGCGCTTTCCGGCGCCGGATCCGATTTGTCAGCCGGAGGTGATCCGGCCGGATCTTTGGATACGGCTCAAAGTGCCTCTTGCATATGCGACACCGAGCTGATCTTTATAGATGACGGTTCTTCGGACGGCACCTTAGAGCTTCTTAAAGCTTATCGGGAGTCGGATCCTTCAGTGCGTTATATCTCATTTTCACGAAATTTCGGGAAGGAAGCCGGGATATATGCCGGCCTCAATGCAGCCAGGGGCAACTATGTAGTACTGCTGGACGCGGATCTTCAGCATCCTGTTGAATTCATACCACGGATGTATCAGATACTCAGCGGGAAGCTTATTCCCGATGAGTCTTCCATGCCCACAGCCTCTGCCGCCTGCGACTCTGTCGCAATGTGCAGACAGAGCCGTAAAGGTCATGAAAGGATCCGCTCATTCTTCTCCAAGGGTTTTTTCCGCGTGATGAACAGACTTTCAAAAATAAATCTGGTGGACGGAGCTACGGACTATCGCATGATGACCAGAAAGATGGTGGACGCGGTCCTGTCCATGAGGGAATATAACCGCTTTACCAAGGGCATCTTTAACTGGGTAGGCTTTAAAACCCTTTGGATGCCCTATGATGATGTCCCCCGCAAAGCCGGCCGTTCTAAATGGTCATTTGCCGGACTCCTTCGCTACTCTCTCGAGGGAATGTTCGCTTTTTCAACCGTTCCGCTGACCATCTCATTTTCACTCGGACTCATATTCTGTCTCATCGCGCTGGTATTTGCTGTTTACGTGGCTGTCAAGACTATGATCTGGGGCGATCCGGTAGCGGGTTTTCCGACTCTTTTCTGCATGATGCTCTTCTTCGGTGGCATACAGCTTTTCTTCCTCGGAGTCATAGGACAGTACCTGTCCAAGATGTATCTGGAGGTCAAGCATCGTCCGCTCTACATCATCAAAGAAGAGTCTGATTAACTTTTCCTTACGCCCCTTATGATCGCGGCAGCAGCTACTGCCGCCGCAAAAACAGCGCCTATTGCCAGCGATATCCCGTAAGGCAGTTTCAGTCCGATCCGGGCAGAGCACAGATATGAGCAGGTGATAAACGCGTAAAAGACAAGCGGAAGCAGCGGGATCCACAGGAATTTCTTCCTGTCATGCTGCATCAGCCATATCAGTATCGAAGCAAGCGCAAATACCGCCAGGGTCTGGTTTGACCATCCGAAGTATCTCCATATCACGTTAAATCCGTTTGGCTGCATCTTTGCCCATATGAGGACTGCGTACGCTACCGCAAATACCGGAAGCGCGAGCATGATCCTCTTTTTGTTTTCATCCTGCCTGATATGCAGAGTATCCGCCAGGATCAGACGCAGTGAACGCAGAGCCGTATCTCCCGAGGTAATGGGCAGTATGATCACACCCGCGATAGCTATCAGCCCTCCGACAGGTCCCAGCATATTCCTGCATACAACTCCCACCACGCTTGTCGCTGATATTTTCTGAAGCACACCGTCTGCCATCGCGTAATAACTCCATCCGCTCTCGCCCAGCTGCATTGTTATACCTGCATTTGCCGCTCCGGCGCCTATCATAGCCATTGTTCCCGCAGCCCATACCATTGCGATAAAGCCTTCGGCGATCATCATGTTATAAAATGCCGCACGGCCTTCCTTCTCATGTTCCAGAGTCCTCGTGACCAGAGTGATCTGTGTGGAATGAAAGCCCGAAAGGATCCCGCAGGCCACTGTTACAAAAAAGCTGGGAATAAACTTTTCATCTGTAAAATACGCTGCAAAATCAAACCCGTTCAGATTCCATGCATTCCACACTTCAGTAAGAGGATACCCCTTCACAAACAGCATGATAAAAACCCCCACAGCCGACAGCAGGAGAACCGCTCCGAATACGGGATACACTTTGCCGATGATCTTATCTATCGGAAATACCGTAGCGATCAGGTAATAAACAAATATACAGGAATAGATGATCCAGGTCGAAGCTTCACCCGCTGTCCCGCCAAACCCAAACACCTGCGTGGCGGCTATATCTCCCGGCGTATAGATGAACACGACACCGATAAGGAACAGCACGATACTGACAAACACAGTATACAGCCTGTGTATGCCTTTACCTGTATTTATCCTTACCATCTCCGGCATCTGGATGCCGCCTTCCCTTACGGAGATCATTCCCGAAAAATAGTCATGCATCGCGCCGCCAATAACGCATCCGATCGGAATGGTAATAAACGCTATGGGTCCGAACAGTATTCCCTGGATAGGTCCGAGGATCGGTCCGGTGCCCGCAATATTCAGAAGATTGATGAGCGCATTCTTCCACTTGGGCATAGGAACAAAATCCACACCATCACTTTTTAAATACGCCGGTGTCTTTCTGTCATCGGGCGAAAAGACCTTCTGGCACAATCCGCCGTAAAGCCCACCGCCAACAAACAATATCACCAGTCCGATAACAAATGTAAGCATAATCCACTCTCCTTCTAACTGCTCGATATAATATCATAAAAGCAGGCATTGCTCACCATATATCAAGTCACCTGTTACTGTTTTCGCCCACCAATCTAAGAAAACGCTGATTAAATCATCGTTTCCGAAAAAACTCCGGCAGGTTGCGCGGAAAAAATGCATAAGAGAGGCACTTCGTGCCCGCGATTTTCGCGTGGGGAAAACTTCCCGCAGAAGCAAACTTCAGAGAAGATTCCCGCCCTCAAAGCTGTAAACAGTTACAGTTTCTTTACAAGTACACAGTGCTGTAAACAGTTACAATTTCTTTACAAGCACACAGGGCTGCCGCATCACACTCGCCCGACCGGAAACTACCAGTTTCTCATCGGGCAAAAGATGCAACAGCCCCAAATTCAGTTATCACAACAACTATTCAATCCAAATTTCGCGTCTAAAACCGGAATCCGGTTTCCGTCTAAGTTACATTGTCTCATAAATAACCGGACAAAATGCTCACCTGTTTTATCCGTCCGGTTATTTGGCGAACGATGTATCAGTCGCGAAAATAACTGTCAGATTTCCTTCTCTGCATCATTCCCAGGGATTCTCGGTGGGATAAGGAAGGCTCTTCGGCTGGTTGTAAGCAATATCCGCTACGCCGAGATACTTGAATACCTCAAAGAGTGCCTTGCCGAAATGACCGAAAGCAACTGCTCCGTGATGAGGATATCTCTTTTGAACCAGTACGTGACGGTAGAAACGTCCCATCTCCTTGATGGCGAAGATACCGATACCGCCGAATGATCTGGTCTTAACATTGAGAACCTCGCCTTCCGCGATGTACGAACGAACGATGCCGTCGCTGTCGCACTGGAGACGATAGAAGGTAATGTCGCCGGCAGCGATGTCACCCTCAAGAGTTCCGCGTGTGAAGTCAGGCTCGCTTCCTTCGGGCTCAAGAAGTCTGTGCTGGATAAGCTGATACTTGATAGCCCTGTCTGAGCACATCTTGCAGGAAGGAGTATTGCCGCAGTGGAAGCCCATGAACGTATCGGTAAGCACGTAATCAAACTTGCCCTTGATATCCTCGTCATAAATGTACTGAGGAACAGAGTTGTTGATGTCAAGCAGTGTAACGGCATCACCGGAAATGCAGGAACCGATGTATTCTGAAAGAGCACCGTAGATATCTACTTCACAGGAAACCGGGATACCGTGGGAAGCAAGACGGCTGTTTACATAGCAGGGCTCAAAGCCAAAGGTCTCAGGGAATGCGGGCCAGCACTTATCAGCAAACGCAACATACTTGCGAGCGCCTTTATGCTTCTCAGCCCAGTCAAGCAGAGTCAGCTCGAACTGTGCCATACGTGCGTTGAGTTCCTCGTAATACTTGCCCTCTCCCATCTCCTTCTTCATATCCTCGCAAACCTCGGGGATACGGGGATCATTCTCATGAGCCTTGTAGCTTACAAACAGATCGAGCTCGGAATTTTCCTCGATTTCCACGCCCAGCTCGTAGAGACCCTTAATGGGTGCATTGCAGGCGAAGAAATCCTGAGGTCTCGGACCAAAGGTAATGATCTTTAAGTTCTTAACACCGATGATCGCACGGGCTACAGGAACGAAATCAGCGATCATCTTGGCAATATCGTCAGCAGTACCTACAGGGTACTCGGGAATATAGCCTTTAAGATGGCGCATGCCAAGGTTATATGAGCAGTTGAGCATACCGCAGTAAGCATCTCCTCTGCCGTTGATCATGTCGCCGTCGCCCTCTGCTGCAGCAACAAACATAACAGGACCGTCAAAATCCTTTGCAATAAGAGTCTCAGGCGTCTCAGGTCCGAAGTTGCCCAGGAATACAACCAGAGCATTACACTCTGCCTTCTTCACATCCTCTACAGCCTTCAGATAATCAGCCTCATTCTCCACGGTAACAGGACATTCATAGAGATCGCCCTTATATGCAGCCTTGATAGCGGCACGGCGCTTCTTTGAAAGCTCGATGGGGAAACAGTCACGGCTGACCGCAATGATACCCAGCTTCACATCGGGGATGTTTTTTACTTTCTCAAGATCGATCATGTTATCTTCTCCTTATGTTATATAGATTTTGCAGTGTAAGATGCCATTCCATCGACATACAGTACGTCATAGATCTACTGCTTGCAGTATGCCACAGAGCATCTGCTTACAGTCCGCCACAGAGCATCTGCTTACAGTAATGAATAAAAAACACGCTGTAACAGTAAAGATTATCTACAAAACAGCACTACACCCTGCATATAAAAATACCACATTTTCAGAATTATTACAACCTAAATTTCGTAATATTTTCATAGTCTGAGACCCTTCTCCTATGACCACAAATCTAAAAAAAGTCAACCATTTTTGAAAATCTCTCTATATATTTTATTCGCATTGGCGTCGAGTGACCGCATTTGGGCTTTTTCGATTTGCGGTCATTTTTATATTAAGATGACAGCCGCCGGGGCGTACCGTCTTTGGGGGCGGCCTTAGGCGGCCGATTAGAGCATCTTGGTATCCCGCAGGTTTCAGCAACGCTGCACATGGATGTACAGCGAGCCGTTACGGACATGGATGTCCGATTAACGGCGTTTGCGTCCCACACCAGTCAAGTCCGTCCGGGATACTTAGATGCTCTTGAGACCGTCTACCGCCGCCCCCAAAGGCGGTATACCCCGGCGGCGTCACTAAGACAACCTCCACCTCCCCCTAAAACCAATCGTCGCCGAAATGCGGTATGCCCCGGCGGCGTCATCGAATCTATTCCCCCGCCTCCCCCTAAAACCAATCGCCGCCGGAACACATAATGTTCCGGCGGCAAGTACATTTTTACTATTATTTTATATTATATTAATCTATTTATTGATCTATTACTCAATCGATCCATTGCTCTGTTGCCCTATCGCTCTGTCTCTCTATGATTTGTTTCCCTTCGTTTCATTTGATATCCGCATAAGTATCCTTCAGCGCCGGATACATCTTCACGAAGTTCTGATACTTCGCCTCATATCTTGCTGCTATCTCAGGATCGGGATCAACGGTATCCACCACCTTAACCAGCTTTGACGCAGCCTCTTCTACGGAAGCATACTCCCCGCAGGCCACAGCCGCCAGCATGGCGCCGCCCAGAGCCGGACCTTCCTCGCTCTCGATCACATCGACCTTAAGATTCATGACATTGGCCACGATCTTCTTCCAGAGAGGACTCTTTGCGCCACCGCCGCAGATCTTGGTACGGGTAAGCTTGATCCCCATCTTGCGGGCCACTTCGATAGAATCGCGAAGACCGAAGGTAACACCCTCGAGAACAGCCAGAGTCATATCCTGACGGGTCGAATCCATGGACATGCCTATAAACGCGCCTCTCGCGTCAGGATTGTTGTGAGGCGAACGCTCGCCCATCAGATAAGGCAGGAAGAATACGTGGTTGTTTCCCAGCATATCATCGGTAATGCCTGCCTGTTCAGCCGCATATTCTTTGGTCTTAAGGATCTCGTCCATCCACCATTTGTTGCAGGAAGCAGCACTCAGCATGCATCCGAGCAGATGATAGGAGCCGTCCGCATGATCGAACAGGTGTATCGCCGGATTGTCGTTGGGTTTGAACTCGCGGCTGGAAATAAATACAGTACCGCTGGTACCCAGACTTATATTGCACATGCCGTCGCCAACGGTTCCGGTACCTACGGCTGCAGCTGCATTGTCACCTGCGCCGGCAACGATCTTCACAGATTCATTGAACCCAAATTCCTTTGCGAGCTCAGGCTTAATAGTGCCTACCGTCTCGTAACTCTCAAAAAGTTTGGGCAGCTGACCCTGTGTAATACCGCATATTTTAAGCATTACGTCCGACCACCTGCGGTTCTTTACGTCAAGCAGCAGCATACCTGAAGCATCCGAAACATCCGTACAGAAGGCCCCGGAAAGCTTATAGGCAATGTAATCCTTAGGGAGCATGATCTTGCATATCCTGGCAAAGTTCTCAGGCTCATTTTCCTTTACCCACAGGATCTTGGGAGCAGTAAAGCCTGCAAACGCGATGTTTGCAGTCATCTCTGCAAGCTTGTCCTTACCGATCTCATTGTTCAGATAATCGGTCTGTTTCTGGGTACGACCGTCATTCCAAAGGATCGCGGGACGGATAACATTATCGTCCTTATCAAGGATCACGAGACCGTGCATCTGACCGCCAAAGCTGATACCTGCCACCAAAGACCTGTCAAAACCGTCAGTAAGCTCTTTGATCCCGACCTGAACCTGTTCCCACCAGTCTTCGGGTTTCTGTTCCGACCAGCCGGGATGAGGAAAGCTCAAAGGATACTCCTTCGAAACTATATTTTTGATCGCGCCGCCGCTCTCCATAAGAAGGAGCTTGACAGCTGAAGTTCCTAAATCTACACCAATATATAACATTTCCCGCCTCCTTAAAGCTTATATTTCCACATTGATACCCTTCAGACCGATAAAAACGCCATCACCGCAGCCACCGTCCTTATGGGCGATCAGCCACTTGTTCTCAGCGGTAAGCAGCTTATCCTCAGGGATCAGTGAGTTTTTGGAAGCAAGATCCGCATTGGTACCGCGGGGAAGGATGATTCCGACTCTGAAGCCTTCATCGCTTCCGTTGCAGGGCGCATAATGAAGCGTGGTGCCGTAAACTTCAACAGCCGTTCCTGCCGGAACCTTAAACGCTTCTATCTTTGAGGTATCATACGTAAAATCATCTTCTATATCTCTTTCATCACCCAGCAGCAAAACAGCGTCGGTCTGAGCAACATTGATCTCGCTGGCACGATGGTACTCAACAGCGTTAAGCTTTTTATTCCAGCCGTTGCAATAGCCTACCTGGATAGGTAAACCGCCGTAATAGCTCTTTTCAAAAGCCTTCGCTGCCTCGGTAGCCTCCAGATCCGCATCGCTTGCAACGTAAACTACGCTGTCAGCAGGCTTCTCCTTGGTAGAAAGAACCTTTAAAAGCTCCTCTAAAGCAATACCCTCCACAACCTTGCCATAACGCTTAAAACTCTTGTCAAAACAACTCTTGATCTCCATACTCTTCTCCCTTCTCATAAATGATCGGCGGTAAAAATGACATAAAACGCCCAATACCGCATTATATATAAATAATAAAATGCGCCGGCTTTCACAGTCAACGCATTTTTTTATTACAGATATTCAAATGTTGCTAAAATCACTTTCCCTTGCCCTTCGTCAGCAGTACCACCGCTCCGGCAAGAACAGCCAGTGAACAAACGGCACCGACTGTAACCGCCCCGAGCGGAAAATCGTCTCCGGTCCGGGGGATGGAATCCTTGGAAGAGTTCGACGAAGGCTTCGAAGCACTTGACCCGCCCGAGCCGTTATTCCCGGAGCTTTCCTGATTTGAAGAAGGCTTCTGGGCAGGTGTAGGTGTGGAAGTGACCACAGGCCTTCCGGTAGGGGCCGCGGTAGGAGCAACCGTAGGAGTCGCGGCAGGTTTGGAAGTAGGTGCCGGAGCAGAAGTAGGCTCGTCATCCGGTTCCTCATCTTCTTCGGGATCTTCCTCATCATCGGGATCCTCTTCCTCAAGGGTATCCGGATCTACATATACGAAACCGTAAGTAGCGGCGAAATCAGATGCCGCTGAAAAGCTGAGCTTGACATACAGCGAATCATTAATCTCATACAGCGGAAGAGGATATACCTGAGTCAGTGTGCTGCCCGAAAGCTTGTAAAACGCACAGTATTCCGAATATTCCTGCGCGTCAAAAGGCAGAGGAAAATACGACTCAACGCCCTTTCCCGTGATCGCCTTTTCTTCATCTCCCGACCAGTCGTATACGGTCGCCTTAAAACAGCACAGAAAATCTTCTTCATAAGCGATATTATTCTTATCAAGCGCTGCGGTAAAACCGTCTATGGCACTGTCCTCATCAAAAACTATGGAATATTCATCCGGTTCGGAAACTTTGGTGGTAAATTTTGAAAATACCTCTTCTCCGATCTCAGCAGGAACATCATCCGCATAAAGGTTGTATTCGCTGTCCGAAATACTTACCTTGGTAGCAGCTCTGACGCCCCCGGTCACGGACGCCAGGACCAGAAGCGCCGCCAGAGTCAGACTTAATCCGGCTTTAAACCTGCCGATATTTCTATTGATTAAAGATTTCATGTTAAACATCACATAACCTCCAAATATGATCTTAAACGTTCACTACTGATCCGTACCGGCGATCCTTCGCGCAACTATAACGAATCTCCCGTCATCCACAGTATACTCGCACGTACTGAGCGTGATCAGGTAATCACTTGAAATAGCCTCTGCATCTATATCATACAAGGATATTGATCTTATCGCATTATAGTAATCTTCAAACTCATTTTCAAGATCCGCTTCGATAAAATTGTAAAACTTGAAAGTCTGCTCGTCCTTATACGCAACCCTGGATCTGAAGACGGCCACTATCTCATAAAGCGCTTCCTCGTATACGGTATCGAATCTGATGTACTTATGCTGTTCATAAAATGACTTCGATTCGTATTTCAGCAGATCCGCGAACATCGTCCCGTTCTTCATGTTATGTCCGTAAATGATCAGGTTCGTGCTCGGCTTTGATATGATACAGCGGTTATCCATAAACGGAAGCCCTTCGGTGGAAGAATCCTCGTAAAAATTTCTGTGAAGATAATATTCCTCATCATATACCGTCTGCATCACCGGATAATCTATATTTGTTCCTTCGATGGATATCCAGCCCACTATATCCGGATTGAGTTCGTACAGCGACTGGTATTTCTTCAGCACCCGCGAATGACCGTCGGAAGCGGTTCCGCTGGTGACCGTGCGTCCGGTCTCCATATCGGTCGAAAGATCGACTTCAGACTCGCCCACCATTCCCTTAAGGCGGGATGAGATCAGCGACTGCCTGTATGAAGACAGTGAATAGCTGATAAGCATAAACACGCATACCAGCAGGATAAGTATGCTCACAACCGCGATAAAAAGCAATATCATGTTGCGGCTGCTCTTTTTTTCAGATTTCATGATCCAGCCTGTTTTTAAGGAGCCGTTGCCTTGGGCAGCTTCAGCTCAAAATCAATCAATTCGGTATTGGCGAATACCTCTTTGCCGTTATAAATGATGCAGGTCCAGTCTGATGTCGACTTCTCGGGTATAAACTCAAAACGCTGTCCCTGCTCGGCGGTTCCCACAATATCGAATTCTGTTCCCTTTCCGGCGCGTATATTCATGATGTGTGCCGTAACCTTTATATAAAGCGCGTCAAGGCTTCTGCACCTGTCTATCGCGTCATTGTCAAAAAGCAGATAATCATTGGACGCGTAGCCTGTATAGTCACCGGACTGTATCTTGGTCCAGCTGCCGCCGCGTTCAAGAATACGCGCATAGCCGTTGGAGCCTATCTTGGCGATCACAGGATAATCAAGACCCGGCCCGCTTCTGATCTTCAGGCTTTCAATAACGTTCGCCACACAGTATCCAAATCTCACTCTGGTCACGGGAGCCGCGGTAGGAGTCGGAGTCGGGCTCGGAGTCGGACTCGGGGTAGGCGTGGGTGTAGCCGTAGGTACCGGTGTCGGAGTCGGAGTCGGTTCCGGCGTGGGTATGGGAGTAGTCGTCGGCGTAGGTTCCGGAGTAAGCGTTGCCTCCTTAATCTCCTCAGGAGTCGGAGTCGCAGGCTTTAGTGTCCCGGTGGGCGTAACGGTTACGGGAGCTTTGGTCACGCCGGAAGGCTTTTCTTTGTTGCCGTTCTTCTCCGCTGTATTCACAGTTGGCTCAGGCTGCTGTTCAGTCTTTTCCAACGTATCTTTGCCGAAGATAGCGGTTCCCTGTTCATTTTTATCCAAAAAAACAGTCCAGCATACCAATATGACCGCTAAAAACAGGACACTCAGTGACCTGTAATTATTTTTAAACCATTTTCCCATTGCTGCTCCTGATCGTCACTTTAGTTATAAATATCTTTATTTGGCGGGAAGCTTCGGCGGATTGAAATAGCTCAGTCCCTCGCCTGCCTTATGCGCATACACGGTGCTGCCGTCATAGCTGTAGAAAAAGCAGTATCCGCCGGCAATATTGAGCCACTTGTAATCTCCCGCAAGTATCATCCCGCTGGATCCATTTATCGTATCGTACAAATAGATGCCGTTGGAATCGGAGCCATCCTTCTGATAATAAATATACCTGCCGTCGGGCGTGATATTGTATGATGAAACCTGCTCCTCTACCAGTGTGCGGGTCGCGGAGCCGTCATTGAACATCAAGTGATAATGATCGGCCGTATCAATAAAGAAAGTTCCCTTCGAAGTAACCACCGCGTTATAAGCGTTCTGATCCAGCTCAACGCGGGATGAGCCGCCCGCGGTATCGATCGAGCGAAGATAATGATCGCTTTTAAACCCGTTATAATAAAGTCTTCCGTTATAAGCCGACACAGCCACCGATTCATCATCGATCAGCTCCTTGTCGTCCTCGCCGTCGATCCCCATAGACCTGATATTGACAAGGTTCTGCTCATAATACTGGTAAAAAAGCCTGTTCTGATAGACCAGTAAGGATCCTATCGGCTTGTTATGGAGCATTTTCATATCTTTAGAATTTTTCTTAAGTCTGAAGATGCCGTTGGCGTAAAATGTAAAAACGGATTCGGCCTTCTTCTCCTTGAGGTTATTCATTCTCGAATAATACACATAATGCTCATCTGCGTTGATATATCTGGGATAATCCTCGTTAAGCCTCTTAAAGTCCTTCAGATCGGTGCTCATCGAATACAGGACTCCGTCATCATTCGGGTTGGAAAAATAAATGCGACCGTCAGACTCGCAAAAAAGCCCCAGATTGTAAAGATTGGCGGCCGTGTTCCCGATAGTGGAAGGGTCGCTTAAAAGCAGCCTGCCTGTATAATAGTTATAGAAGATCAGACCGCCGATCAGAGCCGCAACGATTATGAAAATAACAATGCCGCCGACAGCACTGCCTTTTTTCTTATTGCCAGCCAATTTAAGCCACCTCCGCACATATATATTTTATTTTATCACAATTTTGCCGTGAAAACAAGATACCAAAAACGTGTTTACAAAATGTCCCGCCTCTGATACTATAAACATATATTTAGAGAGGTGAACCATGAAAATACTGCTCTGCATAGACACTCACGAGCACCAGCTCAACGGTGTAGCCAATTCTGTTAACGTACTGGCGCGTGAATACCGGGAAATGGGACATGACGTAAGGATACTCAAGCTTAGTTCGACCCACCGGTCGCATTCTGAAAATGATAATTATTTTCTGGCATCGGCCGGCGCGCCGGTTTATCCGGATGCCCGTTTTTCCCTTCATTTTTTTGACCGGCTCGTCGATTCGCTTATCGAATGGAAGCCCGACATCGTCCATATCCACACCGAATTCAGTATCAACATGATCGCGCGGCGTATTGTGAAGGCAGCCAAAGCCCCTTTAGTCATGACACTCCACACCGACTATGTCAGATTCGTGGATGCCGCTATCCACTCTAAGATCGTTGCCCGGCTGTTTGTAAGGATCATGAGCACCTTTTCCTATCACGGTGCCTCGATCCTTACTGTCCCGTCCGAAAAGACCCGTGAAATGACTCACGAATACACCTTAAACTGCCCGGTGGTAGTCGTACCGGGCGGCATAGAGCTGGATTGCTATCAAAAACCGGTCAGCGCAGAAGAAAAAGCCGCTCTGTACCAGCAGTACGGAATAACTCATCCCGAAAAGCTGCTCGTTACCGTTTCGCGCATTTCCGCAGAAAAAAACATATCCGAACTCATAAGCTTTATGCCCGGACTGCTTAAAAAAGACCCTGATATACGTTTCATGATCACAGGCTACGGTCCCGCCGAGGATGACCTGAAAAAGCAGGTTTCGGATCTGGGCCTTAAAGGAAAAGTCATCTTTACCGGCAAACAGGAACCGGAAGAAGTATACAGATTTTACAAAGCGGGAGCAGTCTTTGTCTGCGCTTCCGAATTCGAGACACAGGGACTTACCTATATCGAAGCCATGGCCTGCTCTCTTCCGCTGGTATGCAGGAAGGACCCGGTGCTCAAAAATATGATCTTTGAGGGTAAAAACGGCTATACCTACACTACAGAACATGAATATGCGGAACATATCCTGAAACTGCTGAACAATCCCGCTCTTCGCGATCATATGGGTAAAGTGTCCTTAAAAGTTGCCGCCCATCTTTCAGGCGCGGGATACGCACGAAAAATGGAAAAAGTGTATAAGATACTTCTGGGCAAAAAGAAATGACCACTGGCGGGGCATTTCACTGATCCGCCGGTGATCATGCATTTGGACAACATATTTAGGGAAACACTGATTAAGTGTTTCCCGCGCGAAAATCGCGGGCACGAAGTGCCTTTCCTATGCGATTTTCTGCGCAACCCGCCGGAGGCTTCTAAGGAAACGATGATTTAATCATCGTTTCCTTAGAACATCAGAATATACTGTATATATTCCTGCTCTCCGTCATAGTCTACTCTCTGAACTCTTACGACCGCAGGAGTGTATCCTCCGGAGCCATTCCTGACATACAGTCTTTCCTCTTCCACAGACTCCGTATCCCTCTTCAGGATGTTACCGACCATGTTTTTAAGCTTGGCATCATCATCCGGATGTACGGGTATCATATATCCGCACTTGCCGAATTCGTCCATGAGAGCCGTCTTGTCCTTAAAATCCAGATATGTCCAGGCCGCCTCATTGCAGGAGAAAAGTCTGAAATCCGACCCCCTCTTCGCATACTGGAGCACTCCGCACGGTACGCATGATATCAGCGCAGTAGAGAGCGCCAGCTTCTTTTCAAAATTACGTTTGGTTTCCAGGGCATTCTGCTCAAATCTCACCTGATAATCAAAATCCAGCATGATACCGCTTCCGATGAAACCGTAATCCGTACGTTTTACCACGGCTATACTGAAATCGACCCATTTATAGGTACCATCCTTGCATAGATGGCGGAAACTTATCTCGCCGCTGTCTGAACGGCCGCTTACCAGTTCTTCCTGTATACTGCGGACATTGGCATAATCATCCTCATGAACGATCTCGGCAAAGCTGCCGTTTACCATATTGATATACTCCTGCGCGGTGAACCCGAACATCTCCGTAACAGTATTGTTGACATACTTGATGGAGCCGCCGCTGATCCCGGCTTCAAAATCGATGATACCACCGGGAACGCTGTTCATGATACCGTTCAGTTTCTCGGAAAGCTGCAGATTACGCAGCAGCAGGTTCATCTTCTGAGTAATATTTTCCACGTTCAGGTAAAACAGATGTCTGCCCCTGATGCTGACCAGAAGCTTGACCCTTACCTTCATCCACAGATTCTGTTCCTCTGAATACTTTACATTGACCTCACAGTCATCAGTCTCATTGATCACAGCCTTTTCAAGTGATGCCACAAACTTGTCACCGTTGGTCTTATCGAGATAATCGAGGAGTGATACCGATTTATCCGCGAAATCCTCTCTTTTGATCCCCAGATCTTCGTAGAAGCGGTCATTGATACGCAGCGCTTCCACCCTCTCACCGTCATATTCGACGATGGCGGCGCCGCCCACAAAACTGTTAAACAGCAGCGTATACTGTGTGGAAGCATTTAAAAATCCGAGAGCCGCATTTTCGTCTTCGCGCGAATGGACGGTGAAGGGTTCCTCTGCTTCATTGGCCATGAGTATCTTTTCAAACTCACTGACCGGTATGGGCTTTGAAAAATAGTATCCCTGCATGTAGACACAGCCGATGCTCTTCAGATAATCAGCCTGTACCTTAGTCTCCACGCCTTCTGCAAGCACCGGAAGATTAAGTCTTCTCGACATGCTGACCACAGAGCTTAAAATGCTCCCACCTTTAGAAGTGGCAGAATTGTCGTCAATAAACCTCATATCCAGCTTGAGCAGGTCAAACGGTACATCTTTAAGTGTATTCAGTGACGAGTACCCGCTGCCGAAATCATCCATTTCCACCATATAACCGGCTTCACGCAGCTTCTCGACCGAATTGATCAGATGCGCGGGACTGTCTATATACGCGGATTCGGTGATCTCAACCCTGATAAGCGAGGGGTTTAAGTCATATTTCTCGATAAGGCTGTCAAAATGTTCTTTAAGACGTAAGCTGTAGATATCTATCCTGGATACATTGACAGAGATCGGAACAGGCTTTATCCCCTTATCCAGCCATCTGCGGACAAGCTTGCAGGCCTCTTCCCACACGAACATATCCAGATGTGTGATAAATCCGTTTTTTTCAAATACGGGTATAAATTTGGCGGGCTGGATGATGCCCTTTCTGGGATGTCTCCAGCGAACCAGCGCCTCCGCCCCGTGGAGACTCCCGTTATCGTAATTGATCTGGGGCTGCAGGTAAATAAAGAACTGTCCCTCCGCAAGGGCGTTTTCCATATCGTTGGTTATCTGCTGGGCTTCTATGAGACTGGCCCGCATTTCATCGTCATAGAACGCCACTCTCTTTGTATAGTCGCCCTTGATGGTCCTCAAAGCCAGCAATGCCCTGTCACACATGAGAGCCACATCGATCTGGGGTTCATCGACAATGTATACGCCCATCCTGATCACGATCTCAAAACCGAAATCATCCTTGCCCGAAGCCTCGTCAACCAACTGTACCATCCTGTCACAGTCAAAATTCTCGAGCTTGAGGCAGGCTACAAAATGATCCGCAGACCATCTGCCGAATATGAAATCCTCGGAGGCGTATTTTCCAAGGTACTCTCCCATATTCCTTAAGAACCTGTCTCCCTCTGCCACACCGTAGACATCATTGAAGACCTTGAAACCGTCAACATCCCATCTGATGATCACATATTTGTTGTTGGGATCACTGTCTATATACCTGCGGACAGCGTTGCAGAACGCGACCTTATTGAACAGACCGGTCTTCTCGTCAACCTCGGTATGCTCGATCAGAAGGCGCATGAGCCGTTCACTGCCGCCTGCTGTGAGAGCCGTAAAGGTGATGAGGTTTCTGACCTTATGCTTTAAAAGCTCAACATTTACAGGCTTATGAACCACATCCATTGCTCCTAAGTCCACAGCGTGTATCTCATCCGCGGGATTCTCCGACCCTGTAATGGCTATCACGGGAATCTTTTCATTTCTGTCAATACTGTTGATATTGCTGATAACCTTAAACCCGTCTGTTCCGGGCATCATCAGGTCTATGATGGCAATGACTATGTCGTCATGAAGCCTTAAAAGCTCCATGGCTTCCGCGCCGTTCTCGGCAAGCAGGATTTCGTATTCCGATTTGAAAGCATCCGAAAGAAGCACTCTGTTCGGGAGTGAATCATCAGCCACGAGCATGGTTAGTTTCTTTTCCCTGGCACTCATGCGAATTCCTTTCTATTCCTTATCCTTGGATTTATTTTTGGATCTGTTTCTGTGGGGTCTTGAAGTTCTTTTCGGTCTTTTCTGTTTAAATAACTCGTAATCGCTCTGAACCACCTTGAACAGAGCGTCTCCCTCATCATCACCGAGCTGTTCCGCGAAATAAGCCTTCAGTTCCTCCCGGTTGGCGGTCTTGGCCACTCCGTCATCTATAGTCTGCGCGTAGATCTCTATGGTCTTGGGTGACAATATTTCTCCTAAGACCTCAAAAATATAATCGAGCTTACCGGGTTTATTCTGTTCCTTACCCGCGTTTTCCTGCCCTTGGCCGGGATTATTCCGAACCTTGGCGTTTTTTTGCTCATCTTCCTGAACAGCCTCGGATCTTACCGGTTCACCTGACTGGGGCGCCGCCGTTACTGTTTCAGGCGTTTGTTTTGAGCCGCCTCTTCTGCGGGAACGTGATCTTGATCTGGTCTTGGACTGTTGTTCCTGCGTATCCGCCACGGCTGCCGGAAGCTCTGCCGGGATCACGCTTTCCTGTGCAGCAGCAGGCTTAGCGCTTACTGAGGAAGCATTCTTGTTTTTCGAGGGCTTGAGCTCGTTGGATACGGCGTTGATGATCTTCGCAAATACACCGCACTTAATGGGATAATGTCCAAAATAGCTCTCGCAGAAGCTTACCGCTGAACGGAAACCGTTATCCTTGCTGATTATATAAAAACTGCCTTCCTTGCAACGCTCTATAGTTGCGCCGAACAGCGATACGATCTGAAAATCCATCGCGTTTTTTCCGATGTAATTGGTCTTGATGAACTTGGAGGAACACTTACTGTTAGTAATGCTCTCCAGAGTCGGTATAGCCATACTGAACGCATTTTCACTGTAGAAAATATAGACCATATCGTCACTGTTGAGTGTCAGAACTCCTTCCAGACCCTCATTACGTACGTTTTCAAGGTCTATAAAAAAATATCTCATAAAAACTCCTTAAAATTATTATTGATCAGTACCTTAAAGTACGGCACAATCGGCTGTCGCCACCAAAGCCACTCCCGTACCCGCAATATCATCGCAGATCACATCACCTGCGGCTACAGGCGCATCGGTTTTAAGGTTATAGATTACATCCATGCAATCCCTTATCCTGTCTTTTGGAACAGGCTCCGCCGTCTTTACGGCAACCACCGGGCGCTCGCCGTTATTTACCCTGACAGTGGATGTGACAGTCCTGACCGGCGACAATACCTCGGTCCTGGCATATGCTTCACCGCGTTTACAGGTAAAGCCCGTAATATCCAGTATCTCGTTCTGATCCTTCTTTACCGTGATACGGCATCCCAAGGGGCAGCCGATACATGTAAGTTCTATTGATTCAGTCATTTTAAACCTCTTACTCCGTACAAATCTCAATCCGAACATTGCCTGACGCACCGGTCAGCTGCTCTTTTTTCAGGATCACGTTCTCCATCTCGCCCGGTGAAACCACCTGTTTTTTGCGATGCAGCACTCTCTCATCGCCGATATACGCGTCCACAAAGCAGTTCCTGTACACATTGCCGACTCTGAACCTGATGGTTACGGTTTCATCCATAAACTTTGGTCTTATGCATACCGGAACCGTATAACGTACGCCGTTTCCGGTAGTTACAGTGATAGCGGTGTCATCATCCCGGTCATAAGCTTCCGCTTTCTCTTTCAGCCTCATGCTGTGGTCAGCCGCGCATCTTCCAGCAAGCGCTGCTTCCTCCGACACGTAATCGACCAGGTCATGAACATGAAGTACATTGCCGCAGGCATATACACCGGGTGTACCGGTTTCCATGCTTTCATTGACCTTAGGACCGTTCGTCACGGGATTCATCTCTATACCTGCGCCGTTAGAAAGCTCATTTTCGGGAAGCAGGCCGCATGAAAGCAGCAATGTATCGCATTTGTACTCTTTTTCGGTTCCGGGTATGGGCTTAAGTGAAGCGTCAACTTCAGCAATGACAAGACCCTCAACCCTTTCTTTGCCTTTGATATCCACCACTGTATGGCTGAGCAGCAGCGGAATCCCGAAATCATCGAGACACTGGACGATATTACGCTTTAGTCCGCCCGAGTACGGCATGAGCTCAGCTACGGCAAGCACCCTGGCACCCTCTAAAGTCATGCGGCGCGCCATGATTAGTCCTATATCGCCGGAGCCTAATATAACCACTTCCCGTCCGGGCATAAAGCCTTCCATGTTAACAAGTCTCTGCGCGGTTCCGGCCGAATAAATACCGGCAGGTCTGTATCCGGGAATGTTTAAGGCGCCTCTCGCGCGCTCCCGGCAGCCCATAGACAGTACGAGCGAATCGCATTCCATCTCAAACATGCCGCGCTGCCTGTTCATGGCAGTAACCCTGCGGTCGCCGGTAATGCTCATGACCATGGTCTGAAGCATAAACTCAATGTTTCTTTCCCGAAGCATGTTAATATAGCGTAAAGCATACTCAGGTCCGGTCAGCTCCTCCTTAAAAGTATGCAGTCCGAAACCGTTATGGATGCACTGGTTAAGTATGCCGCCCAGACGTACATCCCTTTCAAGCACCAGAACAGACGGTTTTTCGACCCCCTTTGCCCTGAACTCGTCATAAGCGGAGATTGCCGCGGATAAACCCGCGGGACCGCCTCCGATCACTATCACATCATACCTGTCCATGTTAAGCTTCCTCTTATGATACTACTACTTTGTCCGTTTTATCTGTACTTTTCGTTGAGCCTTTCTTCAGGGATCAGCCTCGATCTGCCGCCACTCTTTGTTATAGAATCAAAAGGCACCTTCAGCTCCCTGGCCAGTATCTCCATGGTCCTGGGCGAACAGAAACCTGCCTGGCAACGTCCCATGCCGGCGCGTACCCTTCTTTTTACTCCGTCCAGCGAACGGGCACCTAAGCTCCGTCTTATGGAATTGACTATCTCGCCTTCACTGATCCCCTCGCACCTGCATATGATATTGCCATATGCGGGATCCTGCGCTATCAGGGCATTACGTTCCTCCATGGTCATGGAAGCGGGCTCCGGAATACCTTTTCTGGAATCCTTAAACTCAGCTTTCTCCTTCGCTCCCAGCTTTGATGCTACTTCCACGGCAACAGTCTTTCCAACAGCAGGCGCGGCCGAAAGTCCGGGCGATTCGATGCCGGCCGCGTCAAAGAAGAACGAAGCATCCTTTACCTCTCCTATGCAGAAATCTCCTCCTGCTTCCGTTGCTCGCAGTCCGGCAAATGAAGTGATCACCGTCTTCATGGGAGGTTTTTTTAAGTTTCTGTTTACGGCAGCGCGGATTTCATCAAGTTCTACAGCAGTAGTACATGTACTTTCCTTGTCTTCCGTATCCAGAGCATCGGGTCCAACGATCAGATTGCCGTGAACCGTAGGTGAAGTAAGTATTCCCTTGCCTTTTTCGGTTGGAAGGGTAAAGATCACATGGTTTACGAAATTTCCGGACTGTTTGTCCAGCAGGAAATAGCATCCGCGTCTGGCTCTGATGTTCAGGAGTTCCCCGCTTACCATATTATGGATCTCATCGGCATATACGCCTGCGGCATTTATGACGGAACGGGTCTTTATGCACACGGTACCTGCGTCGTCACTGTCGGTTTTCCTGACAGTGATCTCATATCCTGAGGCGAAGCCTTTTATGTCCAGTACTTCGGTATCAAACATAAACTCCGCACCATTATCATAAGCATTTTCCGCAAGAGCGACTGTCATGCCGAAAGGACAAACTATACCGGCACCCGGTGCCCAAAGCGCCGCCACCGCGGTATCGGCCAGATTGGGTTCAAGCTTCATCAGCTCGTCCTTTTCAATGATCCGAAGATTCTCAACACCGTTCTTTACGCCTCTGTCATAAAGCTCTTCCAGCTTTTTCCGGTCATCGCCTTCATACATCACTACCAGCGACCCTATCCTCTTAAAGTGAAAATCAAGCTTGCGTGACAGCTCGTCCATCATACTGTTGCCCATGACATTAAGCTTTGCCTTTAATGAACCGGGCTTGGCATCATATCCGGCGTGGATGATGGCGCTGTTGGCCTTCGAAGTCCCGCAGCATACATCCTCGCATTTTTCGACGACACATATCCGAAGATCATATCGGGCGAGTTCCCTGGCTATGGCGCAGCCGGTGACCCCGGCGCCGATTACTACCGCATCATACTCCTGCATTTTAAAATGTCCCTCCATATAGCTGCTGCTTAACACTCAAACCTTTAGTCCTTGGCCCATCCGAAAGCATACTTTACGGCCTTATCCCAGCCCTTAAGCCTCTTTTCCCTTTCCTCGGGAGTAATGGAAGGCCAGAAGGTTTTATTGATCTGGCGGTTATGGATCAATTCTTCTTTGGAATTCCAGTAACCTACAGCCAGCCCGGCCAGATACGCGGCGCCCATAGCTGTGGTTTCCACGCATGAAGGCCTGTCAACGGGCGCATTGATGATATCGGCCTGAGACTGCATCAGAAAGTCATTGGCACTCGCGCCGCCATCCACTCTCAGAGAGGTAAGCTCAATATGTGAATCCGCTTTCATCGCGCCCAGAACATCGCTCACCTGATATGCTATCGATTCCAGCGTTGCGCGGATGATATGGTACTTGTTGCATCCGCGTGTAAGTCCCACTATAGTACCTCTTGCGTACTGATCCCAGTAGGGCGCGCCCAGTCCGGTAAATGCCGGAACTACGTAACAGCCGTTGGTATCCTTGACTTTTCGGGCCATATATTCAGAATCGGCAGCCGAATCAATAAGACGCATCTCGTCTCTTAACCACTGCACCGAAGCGCCTGCCACAAAGATCGAGCCTTCAAGCGCATAGTTCACTTTCCCGTCAAGTCCCCAGGCTATGGTGGTAACCAGACCGTTTTTGGAAAATACGGGGTGTTCACCGGTATTCATGAGCAGGAAACATCCGGTACCGTATGTATTTTTGGCTTCTCCCTGATTAAAACAGGTCTGTCCGAAAAGCGCGGCCTGCTGATCTCCGGCTGCTCCGGCTATGGGTATCTCGCCTCCGAAAAAGGAAGCATCCGCCACACCGTACACACTGCTGCTTGGCACGGGCTTCGGCAGCATACATCTGGGAATCTCCAGTTCCGAAAGAATATCGTCATCCCAGTCGAGAGTGTTTATGTTAAAGAGCATCGTACGCGAAGCATTGGAATAATCGGTAACATGAACCCTGCCTCTGGTCAGCTTCCAGATCAGCCAGGTTTCCACAGTTCCGAACAGCAATTCACCTTTTTCCGCTCTTTGGCGCGCTCCGGCCACATTGTCCAGTATCCATTTGAGCTTGGTCGCCGAAAAATACGCGTCTATCACCAGGCCTGTCTTTTTCCTGAAGGTGTCCGTAAGTCCCTTTTCCTTGAGTGAGTCGCAATACTCGGAAGTGCGCCTGCACTGCCATACAATGGCGTGGAACACGGGCTCGCCGGTCTGTTTGTCCCATACTATGGCAGTTTCACGCTGATTCGTGATACCGATCGCAGCTATGTCATCGGCTCTTACCGATATCTTCTGCATAGCCTCCACAGCAACACCAAGCTGAGACGACCAAATCTCGCCGGCGTCATGCTCCACCCAGCCCGGTTTGGGGAAATACTGGGTAAATTCCTTCTGAGCCATGGAACATATCTCACCCTTTTCATTGAAAAGGATGCATCTGTTGCTGGTAGTTCCGGCATCAAGTGCCATTATGTATTTTCCCATACTTTCAGGTCTTCTCCTCACGATTCTTTTGAAACAGCCTGTCAAAATCCTTTACCTCTATCGGCTTTGAAAAGAGATAACCCTGCATAAATTCACAGCCGATATCCTCAAGGAATAACCTTTGTTCTTCGTTCTCAACACCCTCGCACAGTACTCTCAGCCCAAGCCTTCTGGCCATGTCGACTATGGTGCCGATTATGATCTTGTCATTCACGGTCATCTTATCACTTAAGAAGGCCCTGTCCAGCTTTATGATATCCGCCTGCAGTGAAGTCAGTATATCGAGCGATGAATAGCCCGAACCGAAATCATCGATGGAAATGCTGGTTCCCATAGCCTTAAGCTTGTCTATGGTATATTGAAGCGTCGGCAGATCATCGATATAGATGCTTTCCGTCAGTTCAAATTCGAGAAGTCCCGCCGGAATACGGTATTTATGCATCAGATGACCGATACACTGGATCAGATCCCTTGAATACAGATGAACCCTCGAAACATTTACGGAAACGGGAACACACTCCAGATCATGATCAAGCCTTCCGCGCAGATACTTCATAACCTCCTCGTACATGAAGTAATCCACTTTAACTATACATCCGTCTCGTTCGAAAGCAGGAATAAAGCTGTCAGGATAGATAAATTCCCCATCGGGCTTTTTCCAGCGCACCAGCGCTTCAGCTCCGACTATCTGCATATCCGAGCACCTTACCTTCGGCTGCAGGAACATACTGAATTCCCTGTTGATAATGGCGTCATCCACTTTTCCGATGAGTTCAAGCTCTTTGGCGGTGCCGCTCACCATGTCCCTGTCAAAAAGAGCCACCCTCCCGTAACCGCTTGAAAAACGTTTTTTGGCAAATTTACGGGCAACATTCGCGTTGGATAAAGCACTTTCGACATCAATATCACCGTTCTCCATGACAAAAACGCCCATATTGACAGTCATATTGCTGTCTATGATATCCTCCTGCACACGGCTTATAAAATAAGCGGCAAGACCGTTGATATTATTGTTGACATGATCATTGTCTATTCCTGCCGGCAGCTTTATGGCAAAGCAGAAATGATCCGAATATTCGCGGCATCCCGAGAGCATTCGTGTATAGTACTCATAAAGGCATCGGGAAAAGAGCCTCAGGATATCATCACCCTTTTCATACCCGTATCTTTCGTTAATATATTTAAAATTCGATATATCCGCGCAAACTACGGCAATTCTTACTCCTCTGCTGTTTTTATCTTCTCTTCCGTCTTTCGCGGCCTTTAAACACTCGTCAACAAAACTTTCATATTTGGCAAGCCCCGTGATCGAATCGGTCTTAAGGAGCCTACCCAGAGTTGCCCTGGACAGATCCACCTCTCTGATCTCAAACAGATAAGAAAATATAACTTTGGTCAGATTCTTCATGCTTTCTATCTGAGCGTCCGACCATTCCCTGTTGTTCGCATAATCTGTAAACTCGATGCAGCCCTGAAATTCATTATTCTCATTATAAAACGGAACCTGCAGGACTGTTTTGACCAGATCCGTCCGTATCATATGAATGAGCAGGTTTCTGTCTGTCCTGCTGTCATACAGGTAGACAAAATGCCTGTTGCGCTTAAAATTGTCGTACCAGGTTTCAAATACTCCTCTTAAGAATCGCCTTTCCAGATTGAGAAGGAGCTTCTGTCCATCGCGGTTCCACTCATAACCTATCTTGAGAGCGGAGGCGTTGTCAGCCACCTCCTTGATAACTATGTCGTCAAGACCGAGTTCGCAGCCGGCTTCCTCAAGCAGCGCCGCTATTGCTCCCTGAGCACCCCCGCAGCTTCCGATCAGATCAAAAGCATGATCGGCCAGAGTGCCCGGATCAGCGTCCGTTAATATGAATCCGGGACGTGGTGCCTGATTAGTATCCATATCGTGTTCCCCGCAAAATAAGAGTATCTGTTACATCATTCCGCGCATTCCGCGATTATTTTGCAGCCCTTTGCCAGAAGCTCTTCCGGAATATTGAGCGGAGGAAGAAGTCTTACCTTGTCCTTTGCCAGAAGCGGCAGCACACCCTTTTCTATGGCGGCGGCCACCACCTCACCGGCAGGCTTTACAGTCCTGATCCCCAGCATAAGCCCGAGTCCGGTGATACTTTCGATACCGGGCCTGCCATCCAGCAGTTCATGCACCAGCCTGCCCTTTCGGGTTACGCTTTCCAGCAATGTATCATCGATCCTCGACAGAATACTTAACGCCGCGGCGCAGGATACCGGATTGCCGCCGAAAGTCGACCCGTGATCTCCGGGTCCGAATACATTCTTAACCTTCTCACCCAGCACGCACGCGCCAATGGGAAGACCGCCGGCAAGTCCCTTAGCTGTTGAGAATACATCAGGCTGTATATCAAAATGCATATAAGAGTACAGCTTACCTGTCCTGCCGTTTCCGGTCTGAACCTCATCGATCATGAAGACTATGTCATGCTCATCGCAGTACTTACGCACAGCCCTGATATAATCGGCATCCACCGGCAGCACTCCGCCTTCGCCCTGTATGCACTCCATCAGAAAACCGGCGGGATTTGTTTCTTCACAGGCTTTCTTAAATGCCTCGAGATCGCCGGCCGGCACATGCACAAAGCCCGGAGTAAGCGGTCTGAAGAGCTCGTGAAATTTATCCTGTCCGGTAGCGGCAAGCGTAGTTAATGTCCTGCCGTGAAAACTGTTGACAAGGGTAATTATGGTAAAGCAATCGCTGCCTTTTTTTTCGTCCGCGTATTTACGAGCAGCCTTTATGGCACATTCGTTGGCCTCCGCGCCGGAATTGCCGAAAAACACTCTCTTCATCCCGGTTCTTTCACACAGCAGCTCAGCCAGTTTTACACACGGCTCGGTATAATACAGATTCGATGTATGCTGTACCTTATCGAGCTGCCCGATCACCGCTTTTTTATATTCCTCATCACCCACGCCGAAAGCATTGACACCGATGCCCGATCCCAGATCGATGTATTCCTTCCCGTCCGCGCCATAATAAACCGAGCCCTTGCCGCTCGTTATTTCCACCGGAAACCGTTTATAGGTGGCTGCAACATATTCTTTATCAAGTTCAAAAATGCTCATAGTCTGTTTTCTCCGTAATCATGTTCCGCTGGTGACCATCGTACCGGCGCCTTCATCCGTCAGCAACTCGATCAGTATCGAATGAGGTACTCTTCCGTCCATGATAACTACATTCTTCACGCCATGCTGCAGCGCGTCCACGCAGCACTGCACCTTCGGGATCATTCCGCCGGAAACGATCCCCTGGGCGTAAAGCTTGTCAGCCTCCTCAGGTGTTATCTTCGGTATCAGAGTGGACGGATCGTCCTTATCCCGCAATATTCCGGCAATATCCGTCATCATTATGAGGCGCTCGGCCTCCAATGCTCCCGCAATTCGCGCCGCAGCCGTATCACCGTTGATATTGTAGGCATTGCCTTCCCTGTCGCAGCCTATGGTGGAAATTACGGGGATATACCCCATATCAAGCAGATCGACAACCGGCTTGATATGGATCTTGGTGATCTCGCCCACAAATCCGAGCTTATCATCCTTGATCCTTGCTTCTATCAGTCTTCCGTCCATACCGGAAAGTCCAATGGCTCTGCCCCCGTTCATTTCCAGCATGTTGACCAGGGTCTTGTTGACCTTACCGGCCAGCACCATCTGAACAATGTCTACGGTCTCCTTGTCGGTTACCCTCAGTCCGTCGATAAATTCGGGCTTCTTGCCCAGCTTGTCCATCATTTCGCTGATCTCGGGTCCGCCGCCGTGAACCAGTACGACCCTCACCCCGATCAGGCGCAGGAGCACGATATCCTCCATGACCTGGGCCTTAAGCTGTTCATTGATCATGGCATTGCCGCCGTATTTGATGACTACGATCTTCTTGTTGTACTGCTTTATGTACGGAAGCGCCTGTGTCAGGACCTCCGCACGGTCAAAATTCGTAATGCTGCCGTCCATCTCTTTCCTTCTTTCCCTTATCCTTTTTTGTAGCTGTTCAGCTTCTGTAATCCGCGTTTATCTTAACATAGTCAAAGGTCAGGTCGCAGCCCCAAGCGGTTGCTTCTTCCGTTCCCATTTTCATATCTGCGATGATCCTTACTTCCTTCTCGGAAAGGATCTTTGTGGCCTCTTCTTCGCTGTAATCGGTTCCGCTGCCGTCTCTGTAGATAAGAAGCTTATTCATGTCGCCCTCATAATACAGTTCCATATGTTCGGGATCAAAGGATGCTCCCGAGTATCCGAGCGCGCACAAAATGCGGCCCCAGTTCGCGTCATGGCCGAACACTGCTGCCTTTGTCAGGCTGCTGCAGATGACCGACTTTGCCAGAATTCTGGCGTTCTCTTTTGTATCCGCTCCAACGACCCTGCATTCGATCAGAGCCTGTGCGCCCTCTCCGTCACCCGCAAGCCGTTTGGCCTGGGTTTCGTTGACATAGCGGAACGCCTCCTTAAAAGCCTCATAATCGGCGGTTCCTTCCACTATTTCAGAATTACCGGCCATACCGTTAGCCAAAGCAATAAAAGTATCATTTGTCGAGGTATCGCCGTCTACCGATATCATGTTGTAGGTATCAGTAACTGTCTCTCTAACGAGCTTTTCAAGCGTATCCTTACCGATAACGGCGTCCGTGCAGACATAACTGAGCATGGTGCACATATTGGGATGGATCATGCCGGAGCCCTTGGACATAGCGCCTATGGTAACAGTTCTGCCGCCGATACTTACATTTACCGCGATCTCCTTATTGACTGTATCCGTAGTCATGATGGCCTTTGACGCGTCGGTGCCGTTTGAACTGTCATGGCTTTTAGCCGCGGCAAGCTTCTTTATTCCCTCTTTTATCCTGTCCATGGGAAGCTGCGGACCGATCACTCCGGTCGAGCCCACCAGTACAGCATTCGCGGGGATACCCAGACACTCTGACGCTGCTTCGGCAGTTTCCCTGCAGGCGCGCATCCCTTCCTCGCCCGTTCCGGCGTTGGCTATGCCTGTATTGATGATCACCGCCTGGACAAACGGGCTTTCGTCGATCATTTTCCTGTCCCATTTTACCGGCGCCGCCTTTACCACATTGGAAGTAAAGACTGCAGCCGCTACACAGGGCTTCTGTGAAAATATGACCGCCATATCCTTTCTGTTCTCATATTTGATACCGGCCTCGATCCCGGCCGCTTCAAAACCTGTAGGCGCATTGACGCCGCCTGTGATGATGTCCATACGTTAGCCTTCCTTTAATCGTCCCTGTCCACAATGGATATTCTGTTTTCCCTGTTCAGCACCAGATCGTAATTGTTCAGATCCTGCCTCCTGCGCCATCCGATCGTATTCCAGAAGGCGTTGCCAATGTCGTTGTTCGTAAATGCTATCAGCGAAACATTGCTGATATGCTCTTCCTCCAAAGCATTTATACAACTGACGACCATCGCTCTTCCTATGCCGCGCCTGCGGAAATCCTCATGAACGCATACATGATACAGGCATCCGCGCCTGCCGTCATGTCCGCACAGGATCGCGCCTATGATCCTGCCCTTATATACTGCCACGACCGAGGTGCGGGGATTGCGTTCCAGAAATCTTTTGACGCCCTCATAGGAGTCATCGATACTGCGGATCGCGAAACCCCTGATCGTAAGCCACAGCTTGCGCACCTCCTCGTAATCCTCGATCTTCATGCTTCTAAGTGTATATTCCAATTTAATAGCTCCAAATTCTGATCAAACCACCAGTCCCAGTGTCTCATCCACACCCGTTACGATGTTCATATTCTGGATAGCGGCGCCCGAAGCGCCTTTACCGAGATTGTCAAATACGGTGGTTACAACTATTCTCTCTTTATTGCCGGTCACGTACAGTCTAAGGTCATCGCGCCCCGACATCATATTGGCGCTTAAGAAACCGCCGGAAGCGTCTTCTTCGCCTTCAGGCATTACCTTCACCAGCTTTTCACCCCGATAATGCTCCGCGAACATCTCTCTTACATCAGAGGGTCCGCTTACTCCGTTCAGCATGTCGGTATAGAGCGGGATCGAAACGAACATGCCGGAATAATAATCATCAACGATCGGTGAAAACAGAGGCGTTCTCTTTAGTCCGGATATCTTCTGCATCTCAGGAATATGCTTGTGTGCCTGGGAAAGAGCGTATTCCCTGGGCGCATAAAAATCCTGGGGTTTTTCGTTTCCTTCGTAAACCTCTATCGCCTTCTTGCCGGCTCCCGAATACCCCGAAAGAGCAAACGCGCTGACAGGATGATCGGCTTTCATCAGCCCGTGCTGAACCATAGGCGCTGCTATTGCGATAAATCCCGTCGCGTAGCAGCCCGGATTGGTGATCCTGCGGGAACCTGCTATCCTTTTCCTCTGAGAAGGATTAAGCTCCGGAAAACCGTAAGTCCAGTTATCATCAGTTCTGTGTGCCGTCGAAGGATCGATGATCACAGCATCCGAACCCTCGGCAAGACCGACAGCCTCTATGGCCGCCGCATCGGGAAGGCACAGGAAGGTTATGTCCGATCTGAATATCGCGTCCTTAATATACTCCGGATCCTTGCGGTGTTCATCGCTTAAGATGATCATCTCGATATCCTTGCGTCCGCTCAGTCTCTCATATATACGCAATCCGGTCGTCCCGGCGCTTCCGTCTATAAAAACCTTTTTCATACTCACCTCAGATCCTTCATGGCACAGCCGTCCATATCGTCAAATGCCTGGTTCTCGCCGGCCATTCCCCAGATAAAGGTATATGCCCTGGTACCGGATCCCGAATGTATCGACCAGCTCGGGGAGATCACCGCCTGCTCGTTGCGCATGATGATATGACGTGTCTCATTGGGCTCACCCATATAATGGAATACCAGATCATCCTCACCCATGTCAAAATACAGATATACCTCCATACGCCTGTCGTGAGTATGGCAGGGCATGGTGTTCCATACACTTCCGGGTTCGAGCTTTGTCATACCCATTACGAGCTGGCAGCTCTCAACCTGACCGGGCAGGATGTATTTATTGATGGTTCTGTGGTTGGACTCTTCAAGAGTTCCCAGCTCCACCTTGTTACAGTCTTTAACGATCACCACGCCCTCTTCAGGCTC
Organism: Lachnospiraceae bacterium; assembly: GCA_024698555.1. Classification (GTDB taxonomy): domain Bacteria; phylum Bacillota; class Clostridia; order Lachnospirales; family Lachnospiraceae; genus RUG11977. The sequence continues at coordinate 6,687 of JAILRI010000231.1, read as the reverse complement.
TCCGTCAAGCCTGATGAGTACAGTGGGATAAGTCATATGCGCGGGAGTACTGTTTAAGTAGAACTTGGCAGGCTGCGCCGGATCAGTACTCTTAAAGCTTATATCCTTTGATCCCCTGCCGATATACATGCCGTCCTTGTAGCCTACGCTATATTCCCTGCCGTCAACAGTGACTACTCCCTTACCGCCGATATTTATGATACCCAGCTCGCGTCTTTCAAGGAAATATTCCGCCCTCAGTTCTTCACCGGCGGTAAGCTTAAGCTCCTGCTTCACGGGAAGCGCCGAACCGGTAATGATCCTGTCGATGTAGCTGTATACCAGCTTGATCTCATCCGGCCTGAACAGGTCATCGATCAAAAACTCCTCGCGAAGTCTCGTTGTATCATAGGTTTTTACGTCGCGCGGCGACGAATATGTTCTGATTTCCATTTATAGTCTCCTTAGTTTTTTATCCGAAGCATAATACGCACTCCATAAGCGGAAGTGACGGCTTCGTTTAAACCGTTTCGTAAATGCCGCCAAACATCCGCTGCTTCCACTCCATTCCCCTCACCATAGGGGAATGGTCCGCGGACAATGAGCATCTTTGTCAGCAGCCCTTATTTCAACATAACAGCCGCATTTGCGGCACATAGCGGACAGCAATGAATCACATCCGCGGCAGATATCCAGTCTTCTTTGATATTCGGCCTCGTCAGCTTTCTGCTGTGCGGGCATCGCTTCCAGATAACTCTTCACGCTTTCAAAAGCAGCCTTATCTGCAAGCTCGTAAAGAAGGCATTTCCTGCATTTATTTAACTGTATCCCGTTTTCCATAACATCAAAAACGTTAATCCGGCACTTTAAACGATCACTTTAGATTACGGCTGCTTGCCGATATAGGCCAGAATACCGCCGTCAACGTACAGTACATGACCGTTGACAAAGTTCGATGCTTCGGAAGCCAGGAATACCGCCGGTCCAACCAGATCGTCGGTCTTGCCCCAACGGGCAGCGGGGGTCTTGGCAATGATAAACGCGTCAAACGGATGTCTGCTGCCGTCAGCCTGACGCTCGCGTAAAGGCGCGGTCTGAGGCGTCTCAATATATCCCGGGCCGATACCGTTGCACTGGATATTGTATTCACCGTACTCTGAGGCAATATTACGGGTCAGCATCTTCAGTCCGCCCTTTGCGGCAGCGTATGCGGATACGGTTTCCCTGCCAAGCTCACTCATCATGGAGCAGATATTGATGATCTTGCCTGCGCCCTTTTTGATCATGGACGGAATTACGGCCTTCGCCACGATAAACGGGGCGTTCAGATCCACATCGATGACCTTTCTGAAATCCGCGGCGCTCATCTCACACATGGGAATACGCTTAATTATACCGGCATTATTGACCAGTATGTCTATCACTCCGACTTCCTGCTCTATCTTTGAAACAAGACCCTTTACAGCCTCTTCATCTGTAACATCGCACACATAACCGTGTGCGGTGATCCCGGCTTCTTTATATGCCGCAAGTCCCTTGTCCACCAGTTCCTGATTGATGTCGTTAAAACAGATCGTTGCCCCGGCATCACTGAATCCCTTCGCGATAGCAAAACCGATCCCGTACGAAGCGCCTGTAACCAGCGCAACCTTACCATTAAGTGAAAACTGTTCCAAAATAGCCATATCCGCCCTCCTGATTTTTTTCCATTATTCTATTCAACATACTATTTACCACATACCGGCAAACAGTTATTGTACCATAAACCGCCCTTGATTTCAATATTACCGGCTCAATCCGATGAGTTTTTCATCGCCTCATCGATCTTATCCAGAAATGCCATATAATCTTTAACGAACGCCTCTCCATCCTGCTCGACGAAATCAAAACGCTCCTCCCTGCAGGCAAATTCATGCTGCTTTGCCCTTTCAGATATCTCATTGGCGTAGATAGTTGCCATGGAAGACTTGGTCGCATGTGCTTCTATGCCAAAGTTCTTGTAATCCCTGGCCGCAAGGAACTCAAGCATCTCCCCGGATTTCTTCCTGCCGTCGGTAATGATGGCCGTAAACAGGATCTTTAAAAACTCCGGCTTGGAACCGTATCTTTCCACGGTCTTGTCTACATCCATCTCACCCAGCTCCCGCAGATTATCTATCAGGCTCTTTTGGGTAAGAGTACCGGCATCACCCGTTTTTTCAACGGTTTCCTGTCCGCCTGCCAAAGTACCTGCCTCCGGACCAGCTTCAGAACCTTTTTCATTGTCAAGGACCGCGCCCGGAGCATCAGAACTGTTTTCTCCGCCTTCATGATAGCCGCTCATGCTGCCTCCCTTTTCGTTACCGGATCTTCCCATGGCTCTTCGCAGTACCGCTTCAGTGTCATGTTCCGAATACTCGTAGGAAGTTGTTCCCGTTACGCAGCTGCCTTTTGTATCCTTCCCGTTGCACTCTTCGTATTCCGGACCGGAAGCCTCCTCATCACCGTTACTGTAATCAGGTATTATAAGCTCGGGATCCAGATGCTTAAGTATGCATTTTTCAAGCAGTTCCGAATCTATAGGCTTGCTCAGATAATCCGCGAAGCCCTCTGCAAGATACATTTCACGTATTCCGGCATATACATTGGCCGTAAGAACGATCACCTTCGTGTCAAAATTGACGCCCGCGAAATCATCCCTTATCAGATGAAGCGTCTCGATGCCGTCCGGATCAGGCATACGATGATCCATCAGTATCAGGTCATATCTTGTGTTACGGCACTTGTATACGCATTCTTTACCGCCGGTCGCGGTGTCTATCTGCACTTTGATCCGCTTGAGAAGCTCCGCCGCTACCTTTAAGTTCACCAGATTGTCATCGACAATAAGGATCCTGGCATCCGGAGCATGAAAATGTTCTACATACTCATTTTCCAGTTCATTGTTTCTGCGGATAGCCTCGTTAATATCTCCGATAGGTTCGGAAACCGATATCTTCTGCGGGATCAGCACGGTAAAGGTAGAACCCTTTCCGTATTCGCTGTCGACCGAAATAGTGCCTTTCATCTGATCGACCAGACTCCTTACTATACTAAGTCCGAGTCCCGAACCTTCTATCGATCTGTTGCGCTGTTCATCCGCGCGCGTAAACCTGTCAAACAGCGTGGCGATGGCTTCCTTCTTGATGCCAATGCCCTGATCGCTGACTACAAATCTGACCATAACACAGTCGCTGTCGTGTCCCGGCATACAGGATATCTTTAAGGCCACCATTCCGTCTTTGGTATATTTCACCGCGTTGGAAATAAGATTGATCAGTATCTGCTTTATATGAACCTCATCGCCTATCAGCTCTTTAGGTATATCAGGCGATATGATATATTCACTCTTCAGGCTCTTCGATATGGTCCTTTCCTGCAGCATGTGTATCATATCACTGATAGCGGATACCGTCTGGTACGGCACTTCGATAATGTTCATCTTGCCGGCTTCTATCTTTGAGAAGTCAAGGACATCATTGATCATGCCCAGCAGGAGTTTCCCTGAATGATCTACCTGATTGGCGTATTCGCGTATCTGCGGATCCCTGTTTTCCCGCAGTATCATCTCGTTCATGCCTATGATGGAATTGATGGGAGTACGCAGTTCATGCGACATGCTGGCAATAAATACCGACTTGGATTCATTCGATGCCATCGTCTTCTGCCTTTCGAGCTCCGCGGCATGATCGTTTGAAAGCTGCTGCAGGAAACCGGTCACCAATGCTCCGGCGCAGCCGATCTCCATGAACATTCCTTCATTGCCGAACACTCCGAGAAGGTTTTGTACCAGCTCCAGTATACCGAAAAACATGGTAATGCCCAGTCCAATGGCTATAATACTGTACTCTTTCAGATGGCCTTTCGCGATATCCAGTACAACAGTTGTAAGTTCGATCACGATCATTATGATAAATACAACATGTATGGCAGTCTTAGTGGCCATGAATGACAGCGTTTCGGTATAGTTCAGAACTGTTGTTACCGTAAATATCCCGCATGTCAGTGTCGCTACAGCCAGATGCTTCATAAAATGTCTGCCTTTTTGCATCTTGTTGGCATACACGGCGACCGGGAGCGGAACCAGCATGATGGACATGAACGCGAGAGAACCGTTTATGTAGAGAGTATCCGTAACATACTGGAAGATTTTGGAGTCATAGAATATCCATAATGTCGCGAAAAGCACGCCAAGCGCCAGATGAGCGATCTCGGGCTTACGTTTGTTCACTACAGCCGCCGTCACGTCAAACAGAACGATCACGATACTGACAAAGGACAGAAACACCGAGAACAGCATAATAAACGAGTAATGCATCAGATCACCCGCGATCAGTCCCAGCGAATCTCCGTAATAAACCGGATTCAGCCTGCCGTTCTTGCCCAGTTTGTCTTTGTATACTATCCTGACGGTCTTGCCCGCATCCGAAGCGTAAAGCCTTGCAAAAAACGAAACCGACTTTACCGCGCCGCCCCAGACTCCCAGCTTATCGCGGTAATACTGTTTACGTAAGAGACCGTCAACATATACTTCATTGTCACATTCGGTATAATAGTTTATCCACATTCCATCGGTTAAGTCATCGGGAAGGACGGTCTCAAATGCCACTTCTGTTCCCTTGCTCACCGGAAGCTGAACCGGCAGCTTTATCTGTTCGGGCTCACCGCCGCCGACACTGACACTCCAGTCAGTGATCAGATATCTCTCGTGAGGCACATTCCGGACATGCTCACGCCCAAACAGATCGTAAGCCGCGACCAGTATTATAAAAGCCACTGCCAGGCCAAAACCGATATAGAAAATATTCAGAACATTTTTCCTATCCTGGTTTTCCATTTTTTCCTGCATTAAACAAACACCTTTCAAAATGAATCCGAATTAGAGTCATACACCATGTAATTATACACTTTCTGGCTCGATTATGCAATGTTTTTTTCGGTAAGAAAAAGGGGCTGTCGCACTTTCATAATACGACAGCCCAAGTAAGCTTATGTTGGTTTATTTTGCCACAGCTATAGTATGGTTTGAATAAGTATCCCAATCCGGTTCATAATCAGGTGTAGCCTGATTTCCCCACATCTTCCATCCGTCGCGTACTCCTCTGGCAAACAATTCAATACGAGGGGCTGGGCTGCAGGCTTCTATGATAGGGATGATCTCATCAGGTTTGCGGCTGTGCTCGCGCTTAATGGTTCTAATCAGATTAACCTGTGAGCGTGCTGGATCTAAGGTTCTGTTCGGAGCACTTTTCTTTTTGATTCCAAACAGTATGATTTCTGTCACATTTCTAAAATAGAAACCAACTCCCCGTCCGTCAGGACCACCGTCTTTCCGTACTTTTTCCCAGATGATATTTGATTTGTAATCAAACCCCCACGCATCCATAACCGCAAGACCATCAGGAAGAAGAGCGTTCGGTACCCAAAGATACAGGTGGGCTTTCTCTCCTGCTATGTCAGCAACCGGCAGTTTTTTAATATCTTCGATAGTCATGGTGGGGTAACGGGTAAGTCTTTTGTGTTCGGGAGCTACTTTACCGGTACGGTTTTGGAACTGCCACGGAGGATCAGCATAAATTGTATTATATTTTTCACCCTTGGTGAAGCTCATTAAGCTTTGAATAGTACTCGTTAAGTCTTCCATAGCCATCTATGCAGTCCTTTCTGATGCCGATAGCCAATATCGGGCAACCACCGTTTCGACGTGAATCAAGTCTGTAGGTCAGTTTTCCTATCCATGTAGTGCTGGCACCATATTTTTTTATCAAAGAATTTCCACTTTCATCAGACAATTCCTTGAATACTTCATTAAGCTCTTCTGCGCGTGTCACTATTATGCCCACATCTATCAAACCACAGTCAAAATAGGTTCTCATGGCAAGAAGATCTCTGTCAAAAGTCTGGTCTTTACTATTCCACTCCAGATCAAAAGCAACTTTGTTTTTCAGAAAATCGATATTATGACCATCTATATAACCTTCAATAGTCTCGGTTTCATACGGCTCATCGGCAAATCGACCGCGACGCTGTGCCGTCTGACGTGGATATTTTTTTACGATTAGATCACCGCTGATGCGTATTTCTCTCCATCCATATGGATAAAGAACCTCATCAAACTTTTTGGGAATAGGTGATTCGTTGCCACCTGCCGTAGATAAATCCGAAACAGTAAGCTTCAGTTTTTTCAGACAATCCTGTATTTCGTTCCACTCCTCAGGAAAAGCGTTAAAAAGAATTTCCAAAGCATGACCATAATTGTAAAACTCAAACTTCTCAATTATTTCAGGGTCAATATATTTTTTGCATTCATCCATTCAGTACACCTCATTTACTTCAAATACCTTCTCAGAATATGATAACATTACAATTTTCGGATTGCAAGCACCGAATAAAACTATACTACATTTCAATCAAAAACGCTTGTATATGATTACAGCTTATGGTATAAAAATAGCAAATTTCTAAAGAGATGACGTAACTATTCAGAACCCCCACCACGCATCGAGAACCGGCAAGCCGGTTCCTGTCGCAAGTCGCAAAAAAATGACTATCACGTCATACAAAGAAGTCATTTTTTTGCTCTGACGATAGGAGCAGCTTGCTGCTCTCGATGTGAGGGGGCGGTAACAGCGAAAACTAAAGTTTTCGCTTAGAGAGAATGTGCCAATTGGCACATTCTCATCCATAAGC
>JAILRI010000219.1 GCA_024698555.1 Lachnospiraceae bacterium | reverse complement strand
TATAACCGCACAGCTCTTCCTGATAAACGGCGCAGTATACATTGTCTGAATAATAGTAGTCCTTTACGTTCCAGTTTGAAGGATTGTAGTCATAAGAACCGCCCTTCTTGGGAACACCCGCCTCAAGGATATCGCCGGCAGCCACATCGAGAGCGATGAACTTGACATCCTTATATTTCTCGCTTACTTCCACGATAGTACCGCCAAACGCGTATCCGGGCATAACGATAACATTGTAGCCCTCATCGATGGCGCTCTCAACAGCTGCCACACGCTCTGCGGTGCTGTCGCCCGCGGGCTTCTTGTATTCAAACTGAACCTTGTTGGTGTCACAGAAAGCCTTGCAGGCCTCATAGGTAGTCTGGTTAAAGCTCTGATCCGTAATATCGCCGTAATCGGTGATCATAGCCACCTTGTAGGCATCCTTACCGGCACCGCTTTTTGAACATGCGCATAAAGACATGATAAGACAGAGCGCCAGAACCAGTGATAAAACTTTTTTCATAATTCTTCCTCCTGTTTTTTGCCTTGTTCGGGGGCAATATCGTCCCCCATCAGTTACAGTGAATTATTATACCACCGAATTAATATTTTTCAAGTCTAACTTTCGGGTATCTTTTCGCAGCGCCTAATTTCACGGCTTATTCCCTAACGCTGTACAGATAGACTCCCCTCGGCCCGGTGCCTGTCTTCTCAATGTTCCCGGTGATTTTAAGAATTCCCACGCAAAACCCCGCAAGGTCCCAAGCAATACCGGCAGCCCGGGCAAAATCCCGTGTGGTGAAGACATCGTCCAGCTCGACCGGTACAAACATCATGAGATCCCTAACGCTCTCTATGCTTATTTCTTCCAGTACCCGGGCCGGAACAATATCCGTCAGTACCCGTTCCTTTCGTCCGTGCTTCTCGGTAAGCCCCTGATAACGGTATTCTTCGGCCTCGTAAAGAAGCGCCTTAAAATGCAGATGAGGATCATTTATATAATCCCTGATCCCGTACATTTCATAAAAGAGCTCATATATATTCCTCTTTTTGTTCGACTTTCTGCGGTTTTTAACCTTTCCGGTATCCGGATCTATATAAAACAGTGTTTTGGAAACAGGCAGAGGGTAGACTATCGTCACATCATATTCAGGCAGAAAAGCCTCCAGCTTTCTCTTCATGGTATAAAACTGTCTCGTCTGTATCTCTATGATGCTCATCCCATAGCATATATCCGCGACAAAACCGCCCACCGGCACTTCCATATCATCATCCGTGGGAGAATAATATCGTTTTAATACGGCATGCACAGACTTCTCCGCAAGGGAACCGAATCCCATCGAATGAGGACGCGATGCAAGCACCGCGTCCTTCGTCTCTTCAAATCTCTGCTGGTCAAAACCCGACATAATGATCATTCCACGTTATTAAATATCTGGGCCAGGGGCGAATCCGAATTGAGTATGATCGTCTTATCGCCCTTCATAGCCTGTTTGGATGCGTCCAGTGCTCTTACAAAGGTATAGAAATCCGCTCTTTCCGTTGTATTGTATGCCTGAGACAGTATCCTCATATATTCGGCTTCGCCCTCGGCTATGGTCTTTTCAGCCTGTGCCTGTGCCTCAGAAATACTGATCGCTATCTCATTGTCCGTTTTGTTGCGTATCATCTTGGCTTCCGACTCACCGGAGGCGGTGTATGAGGCAGCTATATTATTTCTTTCCGAAATCATACGCTCATATACGGCAGCCTTATTGTCACTGGGCAGATCAAGTCTTTTGGTCTCAACCGCTCTGAAGGTGATCCCGTACTGATCCATGGTGTTGCCGATATTTTCCATTATCAGTGTACTCAGCGCCCCATCCCTTGACTGTATCACCGCAGTCTGGTTCATACTCGAGATCACATTTTTCATTGAGTTGTAGACAATGGTATTGATACGTCCCTCGGCATTGCTGACAAGGGTCAGTGTCTGTGTGAACTTTAACGGATCTGTGATCTGCCAGAGCACGTAGCTGTCCACAACCATGGTCTTTTTATCTTCTGTAATTACATCGGACTTGGCCAGATCGTATAAAAGCAACGTCTTGGGCAATGTATCGCTGGTCTGGATAAACGGTGTTTTAAACGAAAGACCTGCCTCATCGACTATACGCTCCACCTTGCCGAATTCCTTGATAAGCGAATATTCGTTCTCGCGTGTGATCACTACTGCCTGGGAAAGCACTATCACTGTGATGACTAATACTACCAGGATGACACCGATCGCTATCCCTCTTTTTCCGGATTTACCCGAGGTGTATTTTACGCCTCCGTTCCCGTCTGTAACTCCTTCCGCATCCACAAAGTTCTTTGCGGCATCCTTAAATTTATCCTTAAAATCAAATCCGGTTTCGCCCATTACTGCTCACCTCCGTTCATATTTCCATCCTCACCCGCGATCACATCCACAAGGCTGTCAAGAGGAAGAATTTTCTGAACTCCGCTTTCCGAATTATCAATGATAACGGTCAGATCGGGCATGATCTCCTCCATAGTCTCATAGAACATGCGCTGTTTTGTGATCAGGGGATATTTCTTGTACTCATCAAACAGTGAATTAAATCTCGCCACCTGTCCTTCGGCCTCATTTATGCGGGCCTCCTTGGTCGCGTCAGCCTCCTTTAATATCTGGTCGATCCGGGCCTGTGCTGCAGGCACCTGTTCCGAGCGGTACTTATTCGCGTTATTGACCGCTGTGTCCGCACCCTGCTTGGCCGACTCGACATTCATAAATGCTTCCTTGACCTCTGATGTAGGCGGCTCAGCATCCTGGATGGTTATATTGATCAGCTGTATTCCGATATCCTGCTGTTCCAGGCGTGAGTTGATCCGTTCCCTGATATTGGACTGGATCTCGTTCTTGCCCGTAGTGATAACGCTGTCAACCGAGAACGCCCCAATCTCGGAACGTATACTGGACTGCGCGACATTTTTCAATACCTCAACAGGATCCTGTGAAGCGTACAGGGCCTTGATCGGGTCGGTCACTTTGTACTCCACGTAAAAATCCACATTAACAAAGTTGAAATCCGAAGTTATCATCAGAGATTCATCCTCTACCGACATATTCGTATCCTCTGTATAGCCGATAGGGAAGCCCTTGATCGTTGTATCGACTTTGTCGACATGCTGGATGAAAGGTATCTTCAGATGAAGACCGGAATCCGTGGCTGCAGTCGCTTTTCCGAAAGTGGTCACTACTGCAGCTTCCTGCTCAGTGATCGTGTAGTAGCAGTTGCCCAACAGCACAGCGGCTATCACGACCACTACTGCAAATTTGATCAGTGTACTGATTTTCTTGTCCATATGGAAACCTCCTTTAGTATGTGCATCTTCAGGTTATAACGATCATACTGCTCATCATCGCCATATTAAATACTTATATGTGCAAATTAAAGCATCTTATTTTGCTCAGCGGTTAGTTACTACTCAAGCACCATGTCGGGAAAGACGAATTCAGCATCCTCTCCGTCATCCTCAACGGTCACAGTGTACTTCTTGGTTATATAGCCCTGCTTGGTCAGCCTTATGGATAATGTTCCCACAATTTTTCTGGTCGAGAGCTTTCCACCGGATATTTCACCTTTGTAGACATCATTGACAAAAACAGCGGCACCCTCTGTACACTTAAATATCATACTGCCTTCGGCCGGAACCGCATCGCTGCCGGAAGTGTCTTCCTCTCCGGTTTCACCGGAACCGATGGACGGCTCGTCTGTGCTTTCGGGCAATGGTTCCGGAGTCAGATCGCCTGTACTCTCCTGCGAAGGATCGACGCTTACGGTCTCAGATGCAGTGTTATCATCGATTAATGTTTCGCTTGTTGAGTCCTGTATGCCGGCATTTACATAGTCGGAGCTGCTGCCTGCCGGAGTAGGTGTAAGCAGGTTTTCAGTAACGGTAACCGGGATATCCTCCAGCATTATATCTCCCGAAACCTTTGCCGAAGCGGGAGAGAGTGAAATACTTATCTCCTCTATGGAATCACCTATATCAATAAATCCGGTATATGAATTGTATCCGCCCAGAACAGCCTGTATCCAGTGTTCGCCTTTGGTAAGCTCAACGGCGTTATCATATGATGTCCTGATCCCGTCTACGTACAGATCTGCCCCTTCAGGCTCGATCTCCAACCTGACATAGCCTTTTTCTCCTCCGGATGGCGAATAAGCGGCCAGATCGAGAACCGTTGTCATATCGCGGTCTATCCGGATGGATGCCGTCCCCAGAAAATCCTCATGCACGACTTCGATATCATATTCTCCCTCGGCCAGAGTCAGTTCCATGTCCTCCACGATCTCAAAGGTCTGATATCTCCCGACATTGAGCGTTCCTCCGATAAACCCGTCATAATTGTTCAGAGTAAAATATCCGTGTCCGTTCTCCACTTTTATCATATAAAGGACATTATCAACGCTGTATAAAGAAATTATGTCCATATTCCTGAGTGAATCCAGCTCCACGAATTCCCCGTTGTTAAGCACCAGCATATAATCATCGAATCTGTAGATATCGCTCCCTATGGTAATTTTACGCAGATCATCATCCTGAGTGCGCTGGAGCACGTTTTTATACAGTTCGACATCTTTAGAGCCGTTCACCGAACGCAGGAGCATTTCTTCATTGTAAAATATCCTGACAAAATCACCGGGTGACAACAGCGCTGCCGTTATCTGTCTGCCATGAGCCGTCCTGATATCGGTAGCCCCGTTATATGTATACTCCTCCTCAAGTGCTGTTCCCCGTTCCTGAACGGTAATAAAAGCGTTATCAAGGTCTATAGCCTTAATGATCACGTTTTTTGAATGAATCTCTTCATCATCGCCACCTAAAAGGATATCCTCAGGCTCAAGACTCTGAGACGGTACCGGAGTCGGCGCGGAACCTGTTTTCTTAGGTTCTTTCCTGTCGTCCGATGTAAGTACATATACCACGGAAAGTGCTATGATGATCACGATTCCGATAATGACCACGATTATCGGAGTCCTGTAGTTGTTGTTATTCATTTACAACAAATACCTTTCATGTTTTATGAAAACAGTCAGGTTCCCGATACCTGCCTGACATTGTGAAAAAATCAAGATAAATTCTTTCTGAACAGCTCCATCAACTGCTCCCTTTCATTGAGTCCGGGATTTTCCAGAACTTTATCCAGCAAACTGTTCAATATTATTCCTATTTCCCTGCCTTTGGGTACACCTGCCTTTATCAGATCATTGCCGTCCACGGCCAGAGTTTTAAGATCAACGCAGTCCCCGGCCTGCACTATCCGCTCATATTGCAGATATGCGTTCCTCAATGACTCTGCCCCGTTCTCTCCCTTAAGGACAGTTCTGAACCTAAAGATAAGCTTTAGATCTTCCACACCTGCCCTGTTCATCAGTATACGCATTTCATGATCAGTAATACCTTCCACAGGCGCGTTCTTAAAAGTCATCAGCTTCTTTACGGCATAGACGGTATCATTGTCAAATTTCAGTCTCCGCAAAATGTGTCCGGCAGCGACGGCTTTTTCCTCCGAAGACGCATCACCGCTTACAAAGTCCATCAGTAATCCCCATCGGATATATGATGACGCGTCAGCGCGTTTCAGCAGATCGATCAGGTCATTGAGCCGTGCGGCGTATACAGCCAGTTCAGGCAATACCACACTGTCTATACCCATTTCATGAAGAATGACCAGCTTTTCGGGGTGATCCGACATAAGCAGCTTATGAAGCTCCTCGCGGATCCTTTCGGCACTGATCAGTTTAAGCTTTTGTACCAGCAAAGCGGCAGCGTGAAATGTAGATTCTTCTATCCCGAAATCAAGCTGCGCGGCAAAACGCACAGCCCTGAGTATCCTTAACGCATCTTCTCCAAACCTTTCCATGGGATTGCCCACGCATCTGATAATGCGGTCGTTCAGATCACGTTCGCCGCCGTATATATCCACCAGGCCGGTCTCGTCGGAGTATGCCATGGCATTGATGGTAAAATCCCTGCGTTTTAAGTCCTCCTCCAGCGAAGTTGAAAATTCTACGCTGTCGGGATGCCTTGAATCCGTGTATTTGCCATCAAGCCTGTAGGTCGTGGTCTCATAGGCTTCCCCGCCTGTAAGTACGGTCACCGTGCCGTGTTCGATGCCGGTATCCACAGTCCGTAAAAACAGTCTTTTTATGTCCGAAGGGAGTGCCGAGGTCGTAATATCCCAATCCTTGGGCTCGCGTCCAAGCAGTGAATCCCTGACGCATCCACCCACGGCGTAAGCCTCAAATCCCGCTTCCCTGAGTCTCGCAATAATAGCTCGAGCGTTCCCGGGCAGATCAATCTTCATACATTTTGTTCCCCATATATTCCCTCAACAGTAATATCAATTTCTCATCACCCTGCTCCTTACGTTTTCCTGCAGGTTGCGGTAGAAAAACTGGTAGTCATAAACATGATAAGCGCCTTCCGGGAGACCGGGAACTACCGGCGGATAATCCGCCGCGTCTATGCCGGTCACCTTTAACACCCCGCGGGTAACGTCAACATACGCTCCGCAAAGGCTTTTTTCTTCCGCGGTGATATTCCCTTCATAATCGGTAAAGCACGCTCCCATATTCAGGGAGGCATCTGCAGGAGTACCATCGCATGTCCAGTTCAGCGGATTGATGCAGCAATAGTTTTTTTCTCCTTCCGGATTAATGAACGTCCCTTTCACATCTGAAGCTTCACAGTCAAAGCTGATAACCGTATGGGGATCGTATTCCCATTGCGCAGGGCGTATCTGCGGATTGTTTCTGACCGTTTCGGCGCTGCACGGCCAGCCTATGGCATAGACAGCGATGAGCCGTTCAAACAGTTCCTCATCGTCAAAATATTCTTCCATCAGACGATAGCACATATCCGCGCCCTGGGAAAAGCCTGCAAGAATGATCGGTCTGCCGCCGTTCTCGTGCTCCAGGTAGTAGGAAAATGCATCTGAAACATCCCTGTACGCGATCTGCATATATTTTTCACGTTCAGCTTTATCCATATCGTACACGCGCATAGCCGCCTGTCTGTAAAATGGAGCATACATGCGCGTCACAGCCTCATATATGCCCCGTTCCATATTGAGCGCGCCAAGAAAGCTCGCTTTGGTCTTTTTGTCCTTCATGGACATATTGTTTTCTTTTTTCATGTCCACAGTCGGACAGATCAGAAACAGATCGGCTTTTCTTTCTTCTCCCAGAGCATAATAAGCCCAGTTATCTTTGTCGGAATAATCTACCGAACCTGAAGAAGAGCTGCAGGCAGAAAGCACGCAGATAAGGATCAGTATGGCGCATATAGCCGGTATTTCTTTCAAATGCCTTCTGCTCACGGTGCCACCTCCTGATCCGACATTTTTCGAAGGTATTTCAGTTCAAATTCTGCATGTCCTTCCTTATCAAGCGTCATGATGATATAGCTCGGAAGACGGTTGGCCTGACGCGGCCGGGTCAGACTGCCGGGATTTAAGATAGTGATGCCTCCGGCTTCAGTGATCAGGGGCACATGTGTATGACCGAACATAAGTATATCTGCTCCGATCGATTCAGCCTTATATGCTATGGAATTAAAGCTGTCCGGCAGCATATGACCGTGTTCCATGTGGATATTGTGCTGCATGAGCCCGAAATCACGCGAAAGCGGTTCTCTTGAAAAGAAATCACAGTTGCCCCGGACAAACGCGCATGCGCACCCTGCCATTTCCCGGATCTGTTCCTGATCATCCAGCACATCTCCCGTATGAAGAAGCTGGTCTATGGGCTGTTCCCTTTCCAGAACCGTTTTCAGATTATTCAGATTTCCGTGGGTATCACTTATTATGAGTATTTTCATAAATATATCTTCTCAATTTCCTCGATCAGCTTATCCTTATCGCATACCGTGTTATGTTTTACCGGAGCGCTGATGATATCCTTGATCGCCTTGGGAACAGGCACCTGTGACAGCTTGTTCAGCTCATCGAACAGAGCGAAATCCTCCATCGATGAATATTTCGCGTCTATCGAAGTAAGTACGGCCCGGGTAAATTTATACGGGCTGGCTGTCGAAGCTATCACGGTGCAGGTATCGTCTCCGGTTTCCTTTTTATATTTTTCATAAGCTGCCGAAGCAACTGCCGTATGCGGATCAAGTATGTATCCTTCTTTCTCGTACAGTTCCTTTATGCGTGCTGACATCTCGGCTTCGCTCGCAAACTCTCCCTCAAAAAGCTGTAAAGCTTCGCTGCTACGCGAATTGGCCGGCAGTTCATACCTTCCTTTATCGGAAAGCTGCTTCATAAGTCCGGCGGTCTCTTCTCCC
Organism: Lachnospiraceae bacterium; assembly: GCA_024698555.1. Taxonomy (GTDB): domain Bacteria; phylum Bacillota; class Clostridia; order Lachnospirales; family Lachnospiraceae; genus RUG11977. The sequence goes on along the minus strand of JAILRI010000219.1, from coordinate 74,210 downwards.
GCAAGCTCAGCTATCAAACGCTCCAGATTACTTGAGATCAGTATATCCATGCTCGGCGAACTGGTAAGTATGAATTCCCTGTTGCGGTCGTAAACACCGGTCTTGAAGAAGTCATACAGAACTTTATTATCATTGGACGCACATATGAGTTTATGGATCGGAACACCCATACGGTACGCATAGTATGCCGCCAGGATATTGCCGAAATTGCCTGTAGGCACGACGAAATTGATCTCCTTCGGGCAAAGTCTGGTATAGGCATATACATAATACGCTATCTGAGGAACCAGACGGCCGATGTTGATCGAATTTGCGGAAGAAAAACGATATCCGGCTTCAAGCATCTTCTTTGCCAGCGTCTCATCTGTAAAAGCTTTCTTCACTTCCCGCTGCGCATCGTCAAAATTGCCTCTGATACCGATAACATGCGTATTTTCCCCTGCCTGGGTGACCATCTGACGCTCCTGTACGGGACTTACTCCGTCCTTGGGATAAAAAACGACGATGCCGGTCCCCGGCACGGAGTCAAAGCCTGCCAAAGCCGCCTTACCGGTATCTCCCGAAGTCGCGGTCAGTATAACGATATCCTCCTTAACCCCGCACTTACGTGCAGATGTCATCATCAGATAAGGCAGAATGGACAGCGCCATATCCTTAAAGGCAATGGTCCTTCCATGGAACAGTTCCAGATAATAAGCCCCATCTGCCTCAACAAGACAGGTAATATCCTCATGATCGAAATTTTTTGTGTTATATGCGTTATTGATGGCATCCATAAGCTCTTCGGGTGTGAAGTCGTCAATAAACAGCTTCATGACCTCATACGCCAGATGAGGATAATCAAGCTTGGCGAGCTTTGTGAAGCTTTTATCCAGCTTGGGGATATCGTCAGGCACATATAGACCGCCGTCAGGCGCTATGCCTTTGAGAATCGCTTCCGATGCAGTAGCTGTCAGTTTGGTATTTCTGGTGCTGTGATAGATCATGATCTTTCTTCCTTTCAAAAATGTATTAAGAACCCTGATAAAAGGATTGGCTGCGCAATCATAATTATTATATCAAAAAGGGGCTTGAATAACAAGCCCGAAAAAAGATACTGTATATTATTTCTCCTTAAAAAACTCATGGCATCCGTATTTGAACAGGAATTTCAGATCCCTGTCAAACCACGCGGCCTTCTGGGCGGAGGTTCCCGATCTCATAAAGAAATACAGCGCTCCCTCCGAATAATCCTCACCCACCAGCGCTCTTGACACTGCTTCAACTGTCTTTTCCGATACGGTAACATTGTAATAGCTGCCGTCCCTGACAGGAGAGAACTGTGTTGAATTACCGATCTTCTGGAACACCACTTTACTGATACTGTCAGGAAAAGCCTTATTGTTCACACGGTTCAGGATAACATTCGCAACCAGTATCCTGCCGTATATATCCTGATCTCCCGCTTCGGCTTCCACGATCCTCTGCAATACAGTCACTTCATCCGCGTCAGGATATATGACCATCTTCTGGTTAAAAGCATAAGTCAGTTTATGCGGAACATCCTTGGGTCTGGTTGCGTCCTCTATTTTCTTTGAAACCTCTTCGATCTTTGAGGAATAATCATAATCCGAGGTTTCTTCTTCTGCTGCTGCCTGTGCGGCCTCCAGTCTCGAAGAGTATTCGTATTCGGGCAGGTTGTCTTCAAGCATCTGCGCGACATCCTGCGCTTTAACCGACAGAACTTCTTCATCCGTTTGGAGAGTGTCCTCATGAACGGGACTAAAGTTTGTGATTTCATCATTTGAAAGCAGCATTATGACCTCGTCCTCACCGCCGGTCATCTCCGCGGTGTTTAAAACAGGAGTCTTGTCAAACGCGGTAATACCCCGATCCGCTGCATCTATCAGCCCTGCGTCTGAGTTTCTGTCTGAAAAACGATACTCAGCCGGTATTATGACCGCTGCGCCCATTCTGATATTATCCGGTTCAAAGCCTGAGGTCTGCCTCTTCGCATCAGCTCTCACCACACACACCGAGGTGATCAGTGCTATCATCAAAATGCATGTGATAAGCACTTTCGAGACCCGTGACTTAAGTATTCCCAGCTTCGAGCCTATGGTCCTTGCCGCTTCTGATGAAACATACACAAAGGTTCTCAATTCTTCATCTGCCTTGATCTGTTTAATCATTGTGTTAGTTTCCCGGAATATTTAAATTTTATTAACAAATGTTACATTTTTGTTACATGCAGTAGTGGAATTATAGTATCGAAAAACATTTTGTACAAGTCGCATAATTAACAAACATATATATGAATTATATTTGTGATTTTAGTAAAATTTACTATTGCTATTGATTTTATTAGGCAAGTTGCCTACAATTATATCAGTGAGTTTGAAATGAGGTAAAAGTGACTATGGCGAGTAATCTTGAGGGCACTTTCCCAGCACGTAAAAAAGACGGAACCCTTTATTACCGCGCTTCAATCACCTACGGTTCCAAACACATAAGCCTCGGCAGCTATGAAACTGCCCTGTCGGCTCATGAGGCCTACAAGTATGCTTCACGCCTGTTGCATGAAGATATCCCCGCGGATTATTTCCTGAACGAGACGCACGAGCTTCCGTTACCGTTTTCAAAGCTCGTAATGCTTGTTAATCTCCGTGATAACGGAATATACTGTAAAGGACCGATATATTTAAGATCCAATTATTTCGATTACTATCTCGATGCAAAGACCGTTCTCCGATTCAGCGCAGATGAATTGTTTTACTATACCAATCACAGTATCCAGCGCCGCGGAGGTCACCTGTTCGTCGCCGACTACGGTTCCCAGCTGAACATTCTCGGACGCTACGGCATACCTGGATTCGCGGTAAAAAACAAGGATTATTATTTTAAAAACGGCGACGAATCGGACTTTAGATCCGGCAATATCGTCATAGTCAATCGCTACCACGGAGTCAGGCGTCTGATGCTTAGAGGGCATGCGGTCTATATCGTAAAGATCCACCTGACAGGCAGTCTGATCGTAGGCAGGTATTCTGACGAGACAGATGCCGCTATTGCCTACAACAAAGCTGCGGATGTACTCCGCAGCAAAGGCTACCTCAATAATTTCAACCAGAATTACATCGAAGAGCTGTCTGATGAACAGTACCGAACCAGATATGACAAAGTAAAGATTTCAAAGAAAATAGTGGAAATAAAAAAACATGATTAAAAAGACACTATCCATAATTCTAATCGCAGCGCTCCTTGCTGCGCCCATGACCGGCGATGTCCTCGTTCTTTCGGGTGATAACCGGACATACGCGGATACCTATGCGGCTCCTTTTAACACGAAACATGAGGAAAAGCCGCAAAAAGAGATATCCGTTGTAACCGGGCGAAGTTCCGGCCATTCAACCGCAAAGGTCGGCCGTGAGATCTCCGTATTACCCTCTGCCAGTGAGTATTTTACCTATGTGGCCAGAAAAACCGAGCCGGAACCTTCTGCCACAGTGATCACCGCCAATACCTTCGATTATTTTACGGATTCGCTGACAGGTCTTTCCGACCGGCAATTATCCAAAAAGCAGCTGACTGCCAAGATCGCAGATTACGGATCTTTCACAGGGCTCATGGGTATGCCCGTTGAGGAATACCGCGAAGCCATGGAATATAAATGGGCCGATGTCACTTCCTACGGTCACAGGATCAAGGATGTGAACATCGACATTTCCCGTTCGTACACCTATGATGATCTGGTATCCTTTCTAAAGCTCCTTTCAAGGCGTCCGGGAGTATATCTGTACGATATAGGCGAGACCACATCCGGAAGACGTATGTATGCGCTTGAGATCGACATGCGTCCGGAAGATATGATAAATGAAGAAGACGAAGAAGATGATACCAAAGAAGATGACACCGGATTATCCATGGCTTCGTCTGCCGGAACAGACAAAACAGTAGTGCTCCTGACAGGCAACATTCACGCCCGGGAAACGGCCGGAAGCGTTTATGTACTCAAAGAACTTGCCGATCTGCTCCAGTCTGATACCGACGAAGCAAAAAACATACTGAACAGATTCAAAATAGCCGCCGTTGTCTGCGTCAATCCGGACGGCCGCGACGGAGTAGCTTTTGACAGGGAAAACTACACATACTCCAATGGTGTTCTGTGGAAAGCCACCAGCAACGGAACCGACCTGAACCGGAACTTTCCGGGGCTGGCCTGGTCTCAGGTACTTACCGGCAACAGCAAATCATATTATATCAGCAACAGCGCCAACAAGATATACTATCCCGGTGACTACGCGGGCTGCAATAAAGAGACCAAGGCTATGATGAAATTTTTATATCATTATATAGTACTTGAAAAAGCGACCGTTCTGCTGGATTATCACCAGCAGGGAAGGATCAGCTATGCAGCCAAGCCCTGGCAGACCACCAAGCAGCAGAAGCGATGCAAGGATCTTGCCAACGCATTGATGTCCGGTCTGAATAAGGGTAATTCCCACAAGTACACATGGTATCCCGAAGATAGTGATTATGATCTGAACGGTACAGGCTCAACGCTTACCGACTATGCGGTTTCTCTGGCAGTCGGAGCCAAGTTTTCTCCTGCTTTCGGTTTCTGTGTGTTTACCGACGGAATCAATGAATACCCGCTTATCAGCATTCCCCGTCTGAATGATACCAATCTTGATGTTATCCATGAGACGAATCCTGATTTCGCAACCATGACCTTTGAGATCGGATACGGTTCAAAGTATCTCGGCTATACCTCCGCTGCCAGAAAGCTGCTGGCCGAGGAATATGACAATTATCACTTTGACAGGGTACTGTATAACCTGTACGATTATCTCTTCTGACAGCAAGACCCCCGCCTGAAGGCGGGGGCTTTTTGTATCTGTTTAATTCTTATTACCGGAATATCCCTGCTTATCACACAATACCCTGAGCGAGCATAGCGGTAGCAACCTTCTCAAATCCGGCAATGTTGGCACCGGCAACGAGGTCGCCCTTAACGCCGTATTTCTCGGCAGCGTCATAGATGCTGTGGAAGATATTCGTCATGATACCCTGAAGTTTTGCATCAACCTCTTCACGGGTCCATGAAAGTCTTTCGGAGTTCTGGCTCATTTCGAGACCTGATGTGGCAACACCGCCTGCATTGGCTGCTTTTGCGGGAGCAAAGAGAACGCCGGCCTTCTGGAACTCTTCGACTGCCTCGGGAGTGGAGGGCATATTGGCACCTTCAGCAACAGCCATAACGCCGTTGGCGATCAGAGCCTTTGCGCTCTCGCCGTCCAGCTCGTTCTGTGTAGCGCAGGGCAGAGCGATGTCACACTTGATGGTCCAGATGCCCTTGCATCCCTCATGATACTCGGAGCCGGGTACTCTTGCGGCATATTCCTTGATCCTTGCGCGTTCAACTTCCTTGATCTGCTTTACAACATCAAGCTTAATTCCGTTGGGATCATATACATATCCGTTTGAATCACACATAGCCACTACCTTGGCACCGAACTGCGTAGCTTTCTCGCAGGCATAGATAGCAACATTACCAGCACCCGAAACAACTACAGTCTTGCCCTCGAAGGAATCATTCTTCATGCATTTAAGCATTTCCTGAGTAAGATAGCAAAGACCGTAACCTGTAGCCTCTGTACGAACAAGGCTGCCGCCGAATGTAAGTCCTTTTCCTGTCAGCACGCCGGTGTACTCGTTGCGCAGTCTCTTGTACTGTCCGAACATAAAGCCTACTTCGCGTCCGCCGACACCGATATCACCTGCAGGTACGTCGGTATCCGCGCCAATATGCTTGCACAACTCAGTCATAAAGCTCTGGCAGAAACGCATAACCTCTGCATCTGACTTGCCCTTGGGATCGAAATCCGATCCGCCCTTGCCGCCGCCCATGGGAAGGCTGGTAAGGCTGTTCTTAAATATCTGCTCAAAACCAAGGAATTTTATAACCGAAAGGTTAACCGAAGGATGGAAACGAAGTCCTCCCTTGTACGGTCCGATAGCCGAATTGAACTGAACACGGTATCCGCGGTTTACCTGAACCTTGCCGCTGTCATCAACCCACGGAACTCTGAACATGATAATACGCTCAGGCTCAACGATCCTCTCAAGCAATCCCTGCTTCTCAAGTTCGGGACGTTTCTCGATCACAGGCTCAAGTGTCGAAAGCACTTCGTAAACTGCCTGTAAGAATTCCTTCTCGTTAGGATTCTTCTTTTCGGTTGCTTCGTATACTCTTTTGGCATACTCTGTCTTAAACATCTTCATTCCTCCTGTAAAATTTGTAAAATAATAAGGCAAAAGGGCATAATACGACCTTTGTCGTAAGACGCCATTGCCTTTACTGTTGAAAAATTATATACTCAATAACCTCACTTGTCAATCATCTTTTAGACTTTTCCAATTTTTCCTACTCTATATATCTTACAGCATCCGGTCCGTATTTATCATCTGCCTTAAATATGTCTTTCAGACCGCCGGTCACGATCATTTTATGATCACTGTTTATCAGTATAAATTCAAAATCCCTGCCTCTTAGTCTCCAGTAATCGGCGGCAGCGTCTTCGCCCATGATCGTAAGCGCCGTTGAAAGGGCATCGCAATACATCCCGTCATCTCCTATCACGGTTACGGACATCACTTTGTTATCTACAGGACACCCCGTTGACGGATCGATGATATGCGAATATCTCCTGCCATTGTCCTCAAAATAGCGTTCATAGACTCCCGAGGTAACTACCGACCGGTCAAACACGCTGACAGTCCCGGCAAAGCCATCCCCATACGGATCGGCTATGGCGATACGCCACTTACTGCCGTCAGGCTTTTTCCCGATTACAAGTATATTGCCCCCCAGTGAGATCACGCCGCTCTTTACACCTTTTGATACAAAATGGCTTTTAAGTTTTTCAGCAGCATACCCCTTGGCAACAGCCCCTAAGTCTATCTGCATGCCATCGGGAAGAACTGATGCATCCTGAACGGCTGCGGAAGCGATCATTTCTGTAAGCGCCTCATACCCCACATTTTCCAAAGCTTCTCTGATCTGATCTGAAGACGGTATCCTGTATTCACCTGTTGTAAATCCCCACAGCCTGACCAGAGGATATATGCTTATATCCAGATTTCCGCCCGTCAGTTCGCACATTCCGACCGCCCTTGACAAAAGCTTGCGCGTCGCTTCGTCAATAGGAACCTCCATTCCCGAGTTAAGCTTATGGATCACGCTTTCCGGATCCGTTACGGATATTCTGCCCTCCAGGTCACAGATAATTTTCTGTGCCTCATCCATCATTACTTTACCCGGATCATCCCCATCATACGACTCCGGAGAATCCGCGTTTCGGCTCTCATATATCGTCAGCTCCATAATGGTATCCATCGCGAAAAAACTCCTGTGCAGGGGAGCCTGTCCGACATCAGGGTATTTCTTTACGCATCCGGCTGCGCTCATGGCGAAAACCGGTATAATAAGCAGTAAAACAGCAAATCGTTTCATCTTGTCCAATTATCTAAATAAATCTGTTGTGTTGTTTGTTGTTTTTTCTTTCCGTTCGTAGTAAAATTATAGTCATCGTAACTATTCATCGGCAAAAACAATACCATTTAGTGTATTATATCATATGAGGATCGCTTATGAACAATTTTCTGGTAGGAACCGGCGTATTTGATGAGAGCTTTGCGTGCCTGAATTCTGACGAGGAACTGCTGACTTATCTCGGTGCCTCGTGGCGTTCTACGCTCACCAGCCATATTCACAAGGATGATGTTGACATATTCATAGACCGGGTTCGCCGGGTCATAGCCGGAACCGTACCCGAATCCTGCGCTCTTCTCAGGTTCATAACCTCCAGCGGCGAAACACGAGTATGCCGGGTACGCATCTATAACCGTTCAGACGATAAGACCATATTTGTGGAAGTGATAGATATTGAAAATGCGTGTAACAGCTGCATGGAGCTTGTGGATGCGGAGAAGAGGACAGAATGGTTTTTAATCTTTGAAGATGAGATCCTGATCAATTATAATTATTTAAACAAAAAACTTGATATTTTCAAATTCACAGATGCCGGCCGGATGAATCTGATAAACAGCTCACCTTATGACAGGCTGGGAGCGCTCATCCGGGACGACCTTGAAAACCGTGAGACCAACTACTCATACCGCATGGATTATGACGTAGATGGCGAACGCTTCATGATGAACGGCACAGTTGCCTATCATAGCAATGAACGCACCATGCTGTACGGTATCATCCGCAAACACGACGGTGACGGCACGGAACTCGCCGGCTGGGGCGATACTCATGACGCGCTGACCGGACTTTACAACAGATCCTTCGCGCTTTCGGAAGCAAAAAAAATGGTCAGTGAACACAGTTATGTCAACATCTCGTTTATAATACTGAACATCGACAACTTCAAGACCGTCAACGAAACCTTCGGAACTTCTTTCGGTAACAAGGTTCTGCAGAAGCTTTCCGTCATACTTAACGAGGCTGCGCAGGGCAGAGGGTTTGCAGCGCATTTCGGAGCCGACGAATTTCTGCTGGTACTGATAGACATCCGCACCGAAGACGAATTAAGAGCGGTCATGCATGATATTATTTTCAAGCTTCAATACGCGTTTCCCGATGTAAAGCACCGTTTCACGCTTTCCATGGGTGTTGCGGAATATCCGCGCAACAGCATGGATTACGACATCCTACTCAAAAAGGCCGAACGCGCCCTGTATATAGCCAAATTCAAAGGAAAAGCAAGATATATCATCTACAAAGAAGCCATGCACGGCGAAATAACCGATGAGGCAAGTGACGTGATAAAGCCCGTGCCTCATAACCGTGAGGAACAGTTCATCACCATCAAAGACATCCTTTCGTCAGTAGCCATAGCCAATTCCTCATCACCGGACACTCTGACAAACGCGATGGATCAGGCACTGGTCAAGCTGCTGCTGAAATACAGGTGTGACGCGCTGACTGTTTACTGCGGCCGTTCATATCTTCCCGTATTCCGCAAAGGGCACTATCCCACCGAGCCCGAGAGCGCCTTTTTCCTGCGCAATCCGAAAGTACGCGCTCTTTTTAACAGCCGCGGCATCAGTTATGTCAATCTCATGCACCTGCAGAACGAGCCTATAGAGGAGTATCATACCTGCCTGAAAAACTGCGGTATAACCTCTTCGCTTCAGATCATCATCGGTGAGATCAACTCACCGCTTGCTCTTTTCTCCTATGACTGCTTCAATGACATGGGCAGTCATACCGGCGAAGAAACCAACGATCTGCTCTTTTTCTCATATATGATATATGCAATCCTGGTCAAATGCGACGTGTTCCAATGATCCCGGGACTATTCGCCGATCACTTCTTTAATGTTGTCCACTAAAGCATCGGGAGAAAACGGCTTGGTAATATAGCCCGCAGCATTCAGCGATTTGGCCTGTTCTCCCAGATATGCGTCTGTAAGCGCAGTCAGGAAGATGACTTTCCAGGTACAATTCGGCATATCATTCATCCTGCGCATGGTCTCTATCCCGTCCATACCCGGCATACACACATCAAGCAGCACCAGATCCGGCTGCTTTTTTTTCAGGAAGCGCAGTGCCTGATCACCGGATGTGACAACACTAACCTTATAGTGTTCCTTAAGGGCTTCCCTTACAAGTGTCAGATTGGCGGGACTGTCATCAACCGCAAGTATCAACTTCATATCATACCTCCTACTCTAAAAGCCTGCCCTGCCTGCTTCCCAAAGGCATGGCTTTATCGTCAGCGTTGGATCGGAAAGGCGCAACAGGGATACCATTTACCCCATACAGCGTCACTTCAGCGAAATTACGCCACAGATACCTTACGTACACAGGCGTGTCTACCCGGGGGCTCTCAACCGTGATCACATTGCCGGTGCTCTTTGTGACCACCGCTTCATGATATATCCTGTCCTGTCCCGCCAGTTCAAAACCGGTGACAAATCCCAAATTGGTATCCGAGAGCTTTTCAAAATGTCCGCCGCCTGCCTCATCGGGATTGTAGGCATTCCATCCGCCCGGTATCTTAACATCGAATCCTTCATCCGCATTTTCAAAATAGACATCCGCTCTGCCCTTATGAAACTCTGCCCTGTCAAATACAGGTCCTGACGCTTTTTCCCCTGATAACATACCGTACAGAAGGTATTGTGCCTGAAGCGACAGCCTCTCTCCCACAGGCTTTTTATCCAGAGGGTGAACATTGGTACGGTGTCCAAGGTCAATGGTAACTGCCATCGCGCAGTTCGCGTCACTCTTCGCTGTGTTCTGCTGAATCTCACGGATAATCGGCCAGTTCATAAGATCCTGTTCATCCTCTCCGTTGTATCCGGGGAGCTGTACCAGCAGAAACGGCAATTCCGGATCTTTCCACTCATCACGCCAGGCACGCATCAATACCGGAAGGAGCTTCGCATATGTAAACGGGCGGTTATCATCTTCTTCAGCCTGATAAAACAGAAAACCCGCAAGCGTATATGGCGCAACTCTTCTGAGCATGCTCTCATACAGACCGTTTGGCCTGCACCATGTACGAGGACCCATCGGGCCGGGATAACGGCATTCACCGCAGACTTTTATGGCATCGTTCCAATTCGGTGACTGGGCGGTAGCATAATATTCCGAAAGTTTTCTGTTAAACTCTGCGTCATATATACGGTATTCCTCCAGTGCCTTCAGATACTCCTCTTCAGTCTGTCCCGAGCATGCCCTGTCATATGCCTCCAGATACGGCATAAGTTCGGGGTGAGCTTCGGTCGTTTCCCTGCTGATCCAGCAGGTAGCACTGGTGCCGCCCCAGTTACAGTTTATGATGCCCACCATTCTCCCGAGCTTACGGCTCAGATCCCTGGCAAAATAGTAGCCGATGGCTGACTGATAATACGAAGTTTCGGGATTACACCCGGTCCATACCGAGGTTCTTTCCTGACCGTACAGCTCTTCTCCCACGTAGGCCACTTTGGGTGTACAGTAAAATCTGACATTCGGATCGAATGAAGCAGCAACCTCTTCTTTTCCGTTTCTGGAATTGATCAGGTTCAGTTCCATATTGGACTGTCCGCCGGCAAGAAATACCTCTCCGAACCAGATATCATTCAATATGATCTCACTGCCTGATCCTGCCGGGGATTTATTTTCACGGATCAAAATGCTGTAGGGTCCTCCCGGCTCCTGCGGTTCAAGATATGCCAGAAAAGCCTTTCTGTTGTGCTCGTCAAAGCTTTCGCTAGCAGCGACCGGAGGCACTTTGCTTTCCGCATCCGGCACCGGCACGGTTACAGCCTTCACGCTGCACACAGTCTCGCCCTGCATATCCTTGCGCATCAGGATCACTTCAATATCAGAACCATCCGTTTCCCCCCAGACAGCTGCTTTTTTGCCCTGCTGGAGCACTGCGTGATCGGTAAAAATCGCTGAAAGAATGATCATCTATGTACTCTCCCTTATTCCTGTCTTTCCATATTACAGCTTTCCTCCCTTACTTCCTCCAAAACTGGCGGAGTTCAGGATATTGGTGTCAAATGTAAATGTCAGATTCTGTTCCGTACGCACTCTCTTCAGACTCAGTCTGATCATCCGGTCAAGCAGTTCTTTATAGGACACTCCGAGAGGCTCCCACAGATAAAACGCAAGCGATCCCGGTATGGTATTTATCTCGTTAAAATACAGTTTGCCATCATCATCATCGATCATGAAATCGATCCTTGAAACGCCGTTGCACCCGAGAGCTTTAAACGATCTTACCGCCAGTGCTCTCACTTCTTCCCTTTTTTCGGGAGTCAGATCGGCGGGAATCTTTCTGGAAACGCTGGCCATTCCCTTTGAACCTCCGCCTTTCGAGTTTTTCACATATTTATCCTCATAGCTTAAGATGTCTTTGGTATGCAGTGGTTCTTCACATTCGGAAGCTTCAGCTTCGTTTTCGTCGCCCAGGACTGAACAGTTGATCTCCCTCAGATTCGTGATCGCATGTTCAACCAGTACTTTTGTCGCATACCTGAAAGCTTCGTCTATAGAGGATGCCAGCTCGGCCTTTGATCTGGCAACGCTTATGCCGACACTCGAGCCTAAGTTGACCGGTTTGATGATCACAGGATATCCGAAAGTTTTCTCAATTCCTGCCAGCATAATGTCCATTTCCGCATAATCCGACAGTGTGTACGCTTTGGCATCCAGTACCGGAACACCGGCTTCCTTCAGTATCATTTTCATGATGTACTTGTCCATGCCCACTGCCGATGCAGTCACATCACATCCGACAAAGGGTATGCCTATGGTCTTAAGATATCCCTGAAGGGCCCCGTCCTCAACATTGGTGCCGTGAACGGCCGGAAAAGCCACATCAATGTCTATCTCAGGATTCCTGCCCAGCTTCTTCGGAGGATACGCCACAAGACGCACCTGATCCTTTTCATTTACCATGATGACCCTTTGGGATCTTTTAAGAAGACCGTCTATGTCCTTATATGACTCGATCTTACCTATATCATCACCGACATACATATCATTGCTCTTGGTCATATATACCGGTATCACATCGTATTTGTCGGTATCCATGCTCAGCAGAGCCTGAATGCCCGTGATCACGGACACCTCATGTTCAACGCTCTTGCCTCCGAACAGCATCGCAACCCTTGTCTTCACTTTTTGCTCCTCCAAATTAAATCATGTTTTAATAATTATCCGGAAGGTCATTTTCCAGAAGAATATACTTGTGTCCCTGCCCTTTTATGGCATATGCGTAAGCTACTGCTTCCTCCAGTCTGTCAAACGCCATGCATCTGTCTTTCGGAAAACCCTTTTCCAGGATGCCTCTCATGATCGGTTCCGTATGTTTCTTTCCGACCAGGAGAATATGATCACAGCACTCTGCCGCATAGGTTCCGAATTTATAATTGTATTCCTCCTCCTTCTCTCCAAGCTCGACCATGCCAGGAGTGATCAGGATGCGGATACCGTCAAACATGGCCAGTGTCTCCACCGCGGCCTTCGAACCTACGGGATTTGAATTATACGCATCGTCTATGATCGTCACCAGCCCGTGTTCCCTCATCTGCATGCGGTGTTCTACCGGCTGCAGGCGTCTTACGGGTATCTTTAGCTCCTTCAGGCTCATTCCGAGAGAATGAGCAACCGCAATGGCTCCTGTGACATTTATGACGTTATGTGCTCCGATCAGCCGCATCTGAAAGCTTTCCGATTCGCCCTGAGGAGTTATCACATCAAAATCCGTACCAAACTGTGAAACGGAAATATTCCGGGCATAATATCCGGCGCAGCCTATAGTTTCGTTGGCAGAGCCTTCGGTACAATAAAATATCTTTCTGTCGTAATCCCTTGCCTTGTCCCTTATCAGCTCATTGTCTCCGTTAAGGAACAGCATTCCGTCCGGTGGAAGGGCGTCAGCCAGTTCAAATTTGGTCTTTTGAATGTTTTCTATGGAATGAAACGTTTCCAGGTGCTGAGGTCCTACCGAGGTGATAATACCGTAATCCGGATGCGCGATATCACACACTTCCTTTATTTCACCCACACGCCTCGCTCCCATCTCGCAGATAAATATCTCATGGGAAGGTTTCAGATAATTCCGTACCGTAATGGTTATCCCCATGGGTGTATTGAAATTACCGGGAGTCACCAGGACATCATACCTGCTCTGCAACAGGGTCTGAAGAAAAAACTTCATACTGGTCTTGCCAAAGCTGCCCGTAACTCCTATCACCTTAAGCCCCGAAGCGCCGGCGAGTTTCTTCTTTGCGTCGTTGATATAAAGCTTTCCGATCGCCTTCTCCAGCGGATGATTGATGATATTTGCCGCCAGATTCATAAAAAACTGGGATGATACCAGTATGGCCAGCACTCCTGTAAGGTATCCCGCCCCGGCGAATATCCATACCAGCGCGCACACGGCGGCCATGATCAAAACGATCGTCACGATCATCCTTTTCACTCTGGCGGTATACACAAGTTTTTTCTTGTTATTCAGCCTTCGTAATGCCCTGTATACCAGAATATCCAGAATAAGAGCGATATAAATGAGAATATCGAGCAGGATCACCGGAAAAATGATCCTCAGTATTCCCAATACCAGACCATAATACAGCAGCCACTGCTGCCTCAGGTTTTTTCCGATCCATCTGATATGCTCGTCATTCTTATACCCGTTCAGCTGGAACATGTGCATGTTGTGCCTCAAGGTGAGGAATGACGCATATGCGGCCAAAACAGCCGCTATAACTGTTCTGACTGTCATTACACGGCTCCAATCCCAAAATATGATCTCATGACATTCCTGAAAACCGCAGGCTGTTCCAAAAATGAAAAATGACCGGCACCTGCAAGCACCACAAGCCCCGAGCCGGGTATCAGTGTTTCCATGGTTTTGGCGTCTGAAATGGGTGTCGCCGTATCCTTATCTCCCCATATCAGCAGTGTATCCTGCTTTATCTGCGGCAACAGGTGAGTCAGATCCTCATTAACGGCCATAACCAGACACTTTCGCATGATCTCAGAAGCGTTACGATAATCGGCTGAACCCTGCCTGCTCCGCCAATCGTCAACCAGTTCCGGAAACAGGGCATAGACAAGCTTAAGGTCAAACAGTTTTTTAAGTATCTTGTAACTTCTTATCTTAACTTTTTGCATGAAGGATTTTTTCGGAACTATGCCGGCACTGTCGATCAGAACAATATTATTGATCCTGAAAGGGAGACTCTCCCGCGACGCCAGCTTAATGATCACGCGCCCGCCATAGGAGTGGCCTATGAGGGTTGCGCTCTCAATATGCAAAGCCTCGGCGAATCTGCAGAAAAAATCCGCGTAGGCATCAACGTTCCATGCCTCACGGGGCTCATCACTTCCTCCAAAGCCGGGAAAATCAAACTGAATGAACCGGTATTTATCACTGATCGCCTCAGCGACCGGATCGTATACTCCCAGATCCGTTCCCCAGCCCTGCAGCATGATCACGGTTTCATCACCTTCACCGGTTACCTTATAACAAATATTGTAGCCGTCAATTTCGATATTCATTTTATTTCTCCAAGTTGCCCGGCACCGTTTCTACAGATTTTCGGGCCCGAAGCTCATGGGCAGGAGTTCCTCAAGCGTATAGACCCAATAATCCGCCTCGCTGCGCGCAAGTATGACATAAAAGCTCTTGGGGTCGCAGAATTCACGCATAACCTGCCTGCACACGCCGCAAGGGGGACAAAAGTCCTTGATCCGTCCTTCGGGTCCACCGACTATGGCTATAGCCGCAAACTCCAGATTGCCTTCACTTACTGCATTGAAAAATGCCGTTCTTTCCGCGCAGTTGGATGGTCCGTAAGCTGCGTTTTCAATATTGCAGCCCCCGTAAATCCTGCCGGATTTCGTCAGCAGAGCGGCTCCTACTTTAAAATGTGAATAAGGTGTATATGAATATTTCAGCATATCCATAGCCTTAGCGATCAATTCCCTGCACTTTAAATCGCTGATGCGGTTCGTGCTCGGAATACTTTCTCCGTTCTTTGTGATCCCGGTTCCGGGAGCCTTTACCGGCAGTTTGGTATCTTCATTTTCGATATTCATGATGATCACTCCTTGAAATCAAAAATTAAAAATCTTCTGTTGACATAATACTGCTATAATTTTAAGATTAAATATGAGATATTGCAAGAAAAACCTTAAATCTTTATGAAAGCTTTATTTTACCATGAGAAGAATATCATATATTTTTGCGGCGCTGCTGATATCGGCCTGTACTGTCGGCTGCAGCAGTCATAAAGACCCGCCGCTCATAAATGCCGTTACTCCTACGACCGGTGTGGAGCCTACTATGGAAGTCCGTCCATTATCGCCGGCCCAGACCGCTTCGAAGCCTGATGCATCCGCAACACCCCATCTCACTCCCGGGGAAGCAGATGAACCGGACTCATCCGGGTTAACCGCCGCGCCTGATGAGAACGGCGACTCTAACGAAAACGATATTGAGCAGGATATTCCCGCCGGCACAGATACCGACTCCGGTAACAACGGCGAAAAAACAACAGATAATGATTCCGGCGGCGAAACAGAACCCGCGGGTGATGCTCAGGGACCGGAAGCGGATACAGGAGATCCTTCCGGATCCGGGGAAGATACCTTAAGTACTGATACCGAAGGTACAGACAGCTCTGAACAGTCATCCGGCGGTTCCGATACCGATACAAAAGTTTCCGCAGCCGTAAAAGAATACTGGCTTAACAGTTTCCTTGTCTGGCTGCCTTTATTTGAGAAGGGTAGTTTTATAGATACCAATCATGATGAAACTCATGATTATATCATGCTTGGTAATATTTCGGACTCGGATCTTGAGCAATACATCGGTCTTCTTACGGATTCAGGTTTCAATACCACGGCAGGATACCTTGAACCTTCCGATTTCAGATTCGGAGGAACTCTCGAGTACACCGCGTCCAATCAGGATGGCTGGGAAGCCTTTATCGATTACGACAGCGCCGGCAAGACCGCGATCATAGGCTCGGGATACCACAGCGTTCACGCCGACGGATACCAGAAGCTGATCGACACCACACTGCTCGGCTTGATCCCCAGATTTACCTATGGAATATTCGATTCGGGCAGATTTGAGGATGACACCCAGTATGCCGTTTTTTACGACGCGGCTCCGGGCTGCGCCGCCTACATTGACGAGCTCAAGGCTGCCGGATTTACGCTCGAAGCAGATGAAGGCAACGAAAGCGATATAATATGGTACAACGCAGCGAGCCCTGCCGGTCTTGCGTGTGAATTCATCTATACTGACGGAATGGTCCGCATAGGATGCCGGCATGAGCAGTAACAGACCTGCCATTTCAAAACATGGTAATACAGCTGATAAGAAAGGGATATATTCATGAAAAAAGTGATCACTTACGGAACCTATGACCTTCTCCACGTGGGGCACATCAATCTTCTGCGCAGAGCCAAAGCTTTGGGAGATTACCTCATAGTAGTTGTGTCTTCTGACGAGTTCAACGCCATCAAAGGCAAAAAAGCATACTACAGCTTTGAAGACCGCAAACAGATCCTCGAAGCCATCAAATATGTTGACGAAGTGCTCCCCGAGTACACCTGGGAACAGAAGATCGATGATGTGGTAAACAACAACGTTGATGTTTTTGTTATGGGCGATGACTGGACGGGCAAGTTCGATTTCTTAAAAGAATACTGCGAGGTCGTATACCTGCCGCGTACCGAAGGCATTTCCACTTCCAAGATAAAAGAAGACCTTGGACTTAAGGACAAGACCAAGGATTGAGTTTTTTCCAAATAATAACAGGGGGCTGTGGCACTTCATCAAGTGCTGCAGCCCCTCGTAATTACAGATCAGATATTCTCTATTTGTTTCTCTCTTTCAACATCGCTATCAGTTCATCGGCCTTTCCGCCATCAACACCGGCTCTGGTGAGCATGACCGCATTTTCATCCCCGGTATATACGAAAATATAATCCTGATAAACACTTACGTCAGTAACCTGTTGGTAAATATATTCGGACACGGATTCAACTCCGCCGGTAGTGAAGTATTCGTCGAAAAACCTTATGGTCATGGATGGCTTGTTCTTGGTACGGAAGCGTTTTTTCATGGCTTCTTTGAGCTTTTCCAGACGTGTATAGTGCATGTATAGAAGAACCACGCCCGCGATCACGGTCAGCAGCGCATAAAGCGGAAAGCCCTTATTCAGCATCAGCACTATGATGGCCAGATAAAGCAGTGTACATCCTGCCAGCACCGGCCAGACACGGATCCATGTATTAAATGTGCCGAAAGAATTGATCGCGGCGTCATTCAGCTCTATATGAGCAGTAAATAAAGGAATTTCATTATCGGCGATATCGCCGTTCTTGCGCCGCTCCCTGAAATCGGTCACAGCCTGGGAGATCGCGGCTGTTTTGCGTTTACGTGCCCTTTTACGGAAAATGGCATATATTACGAGTGCAATAAGCGCTCCGAAGAATACCCCCACGCCGATAAAGAATTTATGCATGGCCGCGGTGGCTTCCTCCTCGTAATCCTCGCGGGTCATGATACGGGTGAACTTTACGCTGTCAACGATCTTTTTCAGAAATGATTCATCGATATCCTGAATAGTTTCGGTATAAACATCAAACTGTACCATCTGTCCGTTAATGATCGTGCCGTATATGATCTCACGTCCCTGTGCTTTTTCAGACATACCGTCGATGACCAGTCTGAAAAAGGGCACGGTATCATGAGAAAAGGCTGTAACTGAGGTCCGGACATCTTCACCCGATCCCATGAGGCCGTTTATGTACTCTTCAACCTGAGCTTCACTCATGCCTTCAAGAGTAAACTGTTCCGCGGTAATATTATTTCTGTTGGTAATGAAGTTTACCGTAGTCTTTGTTGCCGGATCATAAAAAGCGGCGACTACTCCCATGCTCTGGAATTCCTTCAGCTTTGACGCGGAGTCTGTCACACCGGCCTTGCCCCAGACTTCATCATATTTGGCTGTAGTCGGGGTCATAATGAGCGCGTCATCGGGAACGTCAAGCTGTACGCTCGCGGCCGGAAAATCAAGCACCGCGGCTAAGGCGCGGTGCTTGGGAGATACCAGGATCGTCATGCACATGATGAGCACGGTGGCAAGGGCTGCTGCCCTGTTTTTTCTGTACATAAATATCTAAACTCCTTTGATCACAGATCATATTCGTCGCGTATGGAAGCGAAGGGACCGGGTATGGTGCTGACACCGCGATGATTGCCGAAATAATCGGAATCAAATGTGATCGCGGTCCCGTCGGGATTCTCAAAGCGCTGCTCAGGCTCGAAAGCCAGTCCAAGGATATCACTGGTAATGATACCATCCTTAAAGTCCCCGAGATACTCAAAAACATTGGTCTTTAAGCTGTAAGCTCCCTGAGACTCGATAAGCTCGACAGTGACGGGATCATCCGTGTTATCCAACTTATGCTGCTCATGCTTGCAGACAGTAGCTTTGTTGAAATACGCATTGCCATCCACCCACACAGGCAGATGATCAAAATGAGGTTCCGCCAGCGCTCCCATATCGGGCTCCCTGTCCATCATAAAGCGGGAGAGCCACTCATCATAAGTCGGGAAAATATCAAAAGGAGCTGTTCCGACTACCTGATAATCGTTATCTGCGGCTGTCTTTGAAGGATCCGTTACAGGATAATGCTGGATGAAAATGTTGTTGTATATGCGGTCGTCTCCGTGAAGAATGGTCATAAAGCCCGCGACCTCGGTCCTGTGACGGATATGGTAAGGCGTGTAGCGTGGTTCGCGCTGTCCGTTAACGATGCTGTCCACCCCGGAATTGATAAGACTGAAGGATCCGAGCATCATATTGTGAACACAGGCAATGCCTTCGCTGGGGATTATGACCGATACTTTTGAGAGCAGCAGATTGTTGTCTATGAGGGTCGGGCCGTGGCCTACTTCTATAAAAACATCTCCCGAGAACATAGCTCCCTGAGCGGGAGTCGCATGATCCGGTCTCATATTGTCATGCATCAGATTCTGAGTAACACGCGCTCCCTGTGCCTCCCAGTCAAGCCAAACACCTAAAATGCAGTTATGTATATGATTGCGGCGGATAGTAACATCTATGCCCGCATGAAGCTTGATCCCTGCGGTTTCCGCGCCGCCCAGCTGCTGGGAATTGCATATATGGTGGATATGGCAGTCTTCAATAGTGGAGAAAACTCCTCCCATGCGACCCACGATACCGGTCTGTTCGCAGTGATGGACATTGCAGCGACGGATAATATGCCCGCCAACCCTCTCTTTGAGCCATCCGTGGTACTGCCCCCGGCATACCGCGTCGCGCTCCATCTGGGTCGGGCTTTTAACATGCTTCGTATAAAAATACATGTCATTTTCGGGATCGCGGTACTTGCCCAGAGAAATGCCGCAGCATTTGCTGTTGGATATTTCGCAGTCTTCGATGATCCATCCCCTGCTCCAGTGAGGACCTATCATGCCGTCCTGATAAGCTGCGGGAGGCGCCCATGTGGTGGCTGCCTTGGTGATCACAAAACCGCTGACAGTGATATACCCGACTCCGACTTTATCAGGCATAAAGCAGTTACGGCGAACATTGATCTCAACTTTTTCGCGGTTGGGATCAAGTCCCTGAAAATTGGCGTAAAGGACAGTCTCGTTGCCGTCCTGCTCCGTATACCATTTATATTTGGATTCTTCGGGAACCCAGGCATGAGGATACACTGCCCCCTCAATACATTCATCGAGCGTTACGGTCTCATACATGGCCAGATCGTTAATATAAACCGTCCCGGTATGGCGGACGGTAGGAGCGAAATACCAGTCTCCGCATACAAAGGTCGTATAGGGATTATATCCGCCGAATATCCCGTTATCGATCCTGGCTGTCCAAACGTTGTCTTTGTAATGAGTCCATGAGGAAACCTCTTCGGCACCTGTGATGACCGCGCCCAAAGGCTCCTCCGAACGGTAGGTTATACGTGCTTCTTTGGTGCCGGCATGGAGCGGATTAACATATTCACGGTAAACACCGGGCGCAACGATCACCTCGTCACCGGCTTTGGCAACGCAGGCTGCATCACCTATCTTCTTAAAAGGCATATCCTTGGAACCGTTTCCGTCACGCGAGGCATTGCAGTTAACATAGTATATCATGGACTCCTCCTTTACAAACAAAACAGATCTCGGCCGAAATTACTATTTTTTCAGAAACATGTCTCTGTACCAGATCAGCGACTGTACATACGCATCATAAACCTTATCATCGTCGATGTTTTTGAGCAGCATCTGTCTGGATACTTCCTGGAAGGAAGCGTTTTCATATCTGACAATGAAGTCGAGCATGGGGGCAAGATCGCCTTCATGCCGAAGAAGCGCGTCATTGATCCCGCGGCTTACCTTTACCAGGTTAAGCGCTTCTTCCATGGTCTTGTCCAGAATAATATCGATGACCGAGAACAGCCCCATCAGGAAATATTCACTGGCAAGCTGGGCCTGATCGAATACCGGAGCGAGATTTTCCGCGAATTTGGCGCGCAGCAGTGACAGTCTCGTGATCTCATTGGGCCTGTCGGCGCATAATTCCTTAGTCACGGCTGTATTGATCCATTTCTTCAATTCTTTCTGTCCCAGCATGGCAGCTGCGTGGTTTACGGATGTGATCTCCGAATTGCGCGACATCTTGTTGACCATTCCCAGCAGCGAGATAACGAGCGCTGTATCTCTCGAGATAACACTCGCCGCGTCCGAAAGGTTGAAATTAGGCGCATTGACCACATTGAGCAGTTCTATGTAGTTGGCTTTAAGAGGAGCTACCTCCTTGTCGCCGACCGCTACAGGGACTCTGAAGAATTCTCCTTCATACATGCAATATCCCTCTTTTTCGGTCAGAGCCTCATAATCCTCGCGTGTGTTTACATTGACCGCGATCAGCTTAAGATTGGGATAACGCTGTGAAAAATATGTGCGCGCAACGGTTATGTTCACTCGCTTGTGATCGAGCAGCGCATAATCCATCAGGGCGAGTATCGGCTTATATTCTTCAAACTGGGTATAAGCGAGTCCTTTGATAGCAAGACCGAAGCCTTTCTGTTTCAGAGCAGCAAATCTGTTGATATACTGCTCTGTGGGCTTAACGCTCTTATTGGCCAGCAGAACGATCTTGCGGGGATTGACGTGACACTCATTTTCAATATCCGCAAATACTGAAATATTGTTAACTTCTATGAAAACGACCGTGCGGTCCGACGCGACCGAATCCAGTCCCATATTGTTGATGATCTCAAGCCCGAGCACTCTTGATGCCATATCAAGGCTGCCTGTTCCAAGCAAACTCGGATTGGCAAGGAGGTTTTCTCTTTGCGCGAAAATGGAATATGCCGGAACATTCATGGTATTGTCCAAAAGCGGGATCAGTGTAGCAAGCATAATTTCTCTCCTTCCGGAAACATTAAAATGCGCGCCTGATCTTGCCGGTCCAACAACTGACAAGACATGCACAAAATCATACACTTTATATAGTATGCTTTATTCCGCTTGATGTCAATATATTCAGATATCAAATAAGTGTTAAAAAAATGTAAATTGTCATAACGCGGTCACGATCACACAAGATCGCTCAACCGTTTCCCGTAGAAGAAATCATGCACCATCCTGTCATATTCTTCCCACATTGGAAGCGTATGGCAGGAACCTTTGTAGGGGCATTCATTGGTCTTTCCGGTCAGGCATGCTACAGGGGAGAGCGTGCCTTCCATCAGCTCGATGACTTCACCGATGTTGTATTCTTCCGGTTTGCGGCAAAGCCTGTAACCGCCTCCCTTACCGCTCACACCCGTGAGCAGTCCTCCATTGACCATATCCTTTACGATTATCTCAAGATATTTTTTGGAAATACTCTGCCTGGCAGCAATATCCTTCAGAGGAATATAGCCTCCGTTATCATTTTCTGCCAGATCTATCATAACCCTGATCGCATATCGTCCACGTGTTGAAATCATGTTATTATCACTCCTTTTGTATCATTATGTAAAACTATTCAGACCCCCGAACATTCGCAAAAAAATGACCTTTAATATATGACAAAGAAGTCATTTTTTTGCTCATGTTTTGGGCGGTAACTAACGTCACCGCCCTTTGCCAGATAAAACATATTTGAAGTAT
Source organism: Lachnospiraceae bacterium (assembly GCA_024698555.1). GTDB lineage: Bacteria > Bacillota > Clostridia > Lachnospirales > Lachnospiraceae > RUG11977. Next base: position 51,508 of record JAILRI010000219.1, on the reverse strand, counting down.
GAAAGCAAGCTTTCACTTCAAATATGTATATCTGGCAGGGGGTTCTGAATAGTTACTCTTTTCACATACTATACCATAGGGTAAGTAGGTAAATCAAGAAAAAATATTATGGCGAAACAGGAAAACTGTAGGAAATGAGATAGGTGCATTTTTTTATCAATCAGCTCAAAATCCGGGGGCTGCGACACTTATTCAAGCGCCACAGCCCCCTTTTGTTTCTGTAAAATTATATTTATTCTGTAAACAGCGCTGTTGAATAATATCTGTCACCGCTGTCGGGAAGGAGCGCAACTATTACCTTGCCCTCGTTCTCAGGCCTCTTTGCAAGTTCTATGGCACCATGCAGTGCCGCTCCTGAGGAAATACCTACCGAAATGCCCTCTTTTCTGGCCAGCAGTTTGGCTGCCGCGAAAGCATCATCATTGGCGGCGGTAAATACTTCGTCATAGACCTTGGTATTCAATACATCAGGAACAAATCCGGCACCGATACCCTGAATCTTGTGAGGACCTGCCTGCCCCTTGGAAAGAACAGGCGAATCTGCGGGCTCGAGAGCAACAACCTTCACGTTCGGGTTCTGTTCCTTTAAATATTCTCCGGTACCGGTAACGGTTCCGCCTGTGCCTACGCCCGCGATAAAGATGTCAACCTTTCCGTCCGTATCCTTCCAGATCTCGGGACCGGTGGTAGCCTTGTGGATCGCGGGGTTTGCGGGATTGACAAACTGTCCGGGGATAAAGCTGTTCGGAATCTCTTTGGCCAGCTCTTCAGCCTTGGCTATAGCGCCCTTCATTCCCTTTGAGCCTTCCGTAAGTACCAGCTCCGCGCCGTAAGCCTTCAGTATGTTCCTGCGCTCCACGCTCATGGTCTCAGGCATGGTAAGTATTATGCGATATCCTTTAGCCGCGGCTATGGAAGCAAGTCCTATACCTGTATTGCCGCTGGTGGGCTCTATGATCACGGAGCCTTCCTTTAAGAGGCCTTTACTTTCGGCGTCTTCCACCATTGCCTTTGCGATACGGTCCTTGACGCTTCCGGCGGGGTTAAAATATTCAAGCTTGACCAGTATCGTGGCCTTAAGCCCCAGTTCCTTTTCTATATTGGTTACCTCTACCAGAGGAGTGTTTCCGATGAGTCCGAGTGTTCCTTTGTAAATGTTTGACATAAGCGTTCTCCTTAAATATTTGTTATTGATCCGGTTCGTTATTTTGATCAGCGTTTCCCCGGATTACTTCCAAAGTCAATAATATCATAAAATAACCGCAATTGCTACAGAGTTCTGTTTTTTTATTTCACTGCCGCGAAACCTGCTTCCAGGTCGGCAATGATATCATCGATATGCTCGGTGCCTATGGAAAGACGGATAGTGTTCGGATGGATCCCCTGACCGGCAAGCTCCTCGGCCGAAAGCTGGGAATGAGTGGTGGATGCGGGATGGATCACCAGACTCTTTACATCGGCCACGTTAGCCAGCAGAGAGAATATCTTCAGACCGTCGATAAACTTCCATGCTTCATCCTGTCCGCCCTTGATATCAAAGGTGAAAATGGAAGCGCCGCCATTCGGGAAATATCTCTGGTAAAGCGCATGATCAGGGTGATCTTCAAGTGAAGGATGGTTTACTTTTTCAACCTGAGGATGATTCTTAAGGAACTCTACTACTTTTTTGGTATTTTCGGCATGTCTCTCAAGACGAAGGGACAGAGTCTCTACACCCTGCAGCAGCAGAAACGCGTTGAACGGAGAAATGGTAGCGCCCGTATCGCGAAGAAGAATGGCTCTGATATAAGTAACAAACGCGGCGGGACCCACCACATCATAGAAGGAAACACCGTGATAGCTGGGGTTGGGAGCTGCTATGTTCGGATACTTACCGCTTTCCTTCCAGTTAAACTTGCCGGATTCAACAATGATACCGCCCAGTGTAGTACCATGGCCGCCCAGGAACTTGGTAGCCGAATGCACTACGATATCCGCCCCATGCTCAATGGGTCTGATCAGGTAGGGAGTTCCGAAGGTATTGTCGACTACTACGGGAAGACCGTGACGATGGGCTATTTCTGCTATCGCGTCAATATCGGGGATATCACTGTTGGGATTGCCAAGAGTTTCCAGATATATCGCGCGTGTATTGTCCTTAATGGCTGCTTCTACTTCCTGAAGGTTATGGGCATCCACAAATGTTGTTTCAATGCCGTACTGGGGAAGAGTATGCTCGAGCAAGTTGAAGGAACCGCCATAGATAGTCTTCTGGGAAACGATGTGGCCGCCGTTGGCAGCGAGAGCTTCTATAGTGTAGGTAATAGCCGCGGCACCGGATGCGAGCGCAAGCGCCGCGCTTCCGCCCTCCAGAGCCGCAACTCTTTTTTCAAGAACATCCTGAGTGGAATTGGTAAGACGTCCGTAGATATTACCGGCATCAGCCAGGCCGAAACGGTCTGCCGCATGCTTTGAATTGTGGAACACATAAGACGTGGTCTGATAAATAGGCACCGCCCTTGAGTCGGTTGCGGGATCCGCCTGCTCCTGTCCCACGTGAAGCTGTAAGGTTTCAAATCTGTAATCGCTCATAATCTTTCTCTCCTTTGTATGTATGTCATTTTTAAGAACTTGAATTGCATTATACATCCATCTACCTACCATGTCAATAGGTTTTTAAAAAATTTTTCTTTACCCCTTCCGGTTCAGGCTTCCCCTCAAGGGGAAGGCATTACACCTCATCCGCCCCTTCGGGGCACCTTCCCCTCAAGGGGAAGGCAGTGAAATCCACGTTTTCGAATAAAAAACAATCATTTACAGTATATCAAGTTTTCATAATAATTCAAATTAAAGGAATTACTACTATCTCGGTCAAATGGTATTTACATTCTGTCAGGAAATGATATAATGAGGTTAAAACCTACAATAAGGAGGAATAAAGATATGGCTTTTTGTCCCAAATGCGGAGCACAGGTAGAGGACGGCGCTCCTTTCTGCGGAAACTGCGGAACCAACATGGGTGCGCCCATGAACAATGCTGCTCCCGGAGTGGCTCCCATGCCTGCTATGGCGCCTGCGTATGATCCCTTCGATCATACCACCGAGTTTGATCCGATGGATGTTTCCAACAATAAGTGTTATGCGATCCTGCCCTACCTGCTGGGCGTTATCGGCATGATAGTATGTGCGCTTCTGAGCAAGGAATCACCCTTCATCCAGTTCCATCTGCGTCAGGCAGTCAAGTACACTGTAGTCAATATGCTGCTGGGTATATGCTGCGTGGTACTGTGCTGGACCATTATCGTTCCCATCGCCGGAGCTGTCTGTTTCATAATTCTGGGCATACTCAAGATCATCACTGTGTTCCAGATCTTCGCCGGCCAGTCCAAAGAGCCCGCCATCATCAGGAGCCTGGGCTTCCTTAAGTAAATAAATCCGCATATCAAAAAGGACTGTTGCACTTTCTCAGTGTGACAGCCCCTTTTTTTATCTTCTTTTATAGTAACTATTCAGAACCTCCACCTCGCATCGAGAACCGGCAAGCCGGTTCCTGTCGCAAGTCGTAAAAAAATGACTATCACGTCATGCAAAGAAGTCATTTTTTTGCTCATGTTCGGGGGGCTGAATAGTTACCTTTTATATTCCCTAAACCTACCTGAATATCGTGACAGAATACGGAGGAAGTACATATACCTCCTTCTCTTCATCGGCAGCTGCTGTCCCATCTTCTCCAGCTCCGGCTGATACGCCATAGTATGCAGAAAGGCAGCCCTTCTTTTTTACATTGCCTGTTACATTCAAATCCAGCTTTATCGTTTCAGGCTCGCCGGAATTCAGGTTAATTACAACTATGACAGAGGAACCGTTCCAGGTCCGGCGGGTTATGCTTACCTGCCCGCCTGCCTCGATACCGTCCATGTCCTGCAGATCCTCCACCGTACCGCGGGCGATCTCGGGATTTTGCAGGCGCAGCTTCATGGCCTGTTTATAGTAGTTAAGAATGGAATCCGCCTCTTCCTGCTGTGAAGCCACACCGGGGAAGCAGTAGCTGTCGGCTGTAACAGTGTCTGCCCCAGAAGGCGCATTTTTAACATACCCTTCCGTATCGAGCCCGTCCCAAAGCATGGCAATGCGCTTGTTGGGATCAGCCCCCGTTCCGATCATTCCTATCTCCTCACCGTAATAGGTAAATACCGCTCCGGGCATCATTGCCAGGATACCTGCTCCCATCTTCACGCGCTCAGGCATGGATCTGCGCAGGAAGTTCGCTGCCCTGGCAGTGTCATGATTGCCCAGAAAGCATGACATGATACCGGTATCATAGGTCTGTTCCAAATTCAGCATGAGCTTGGTCAGCGCGCTGCCGTTGGTCTGTGCCGAGAAACTCATGGCGCGGTTTACGATAGTTCCTTCTCCGGTTGCCATGGTGAAAATGAAGAAGCTGTCCAGCCCCGATTCGTAATACCTCCTGATGATCGCATCCGAACTTTCCCAGGCTTCACCTACCAGAAAGCTGTCTTCCTTTATCGAATGCGCGGTAGTTTCAAGCCAGTTCAAAAACTCCACATTCTTACCAATATTCCCTGTATAATAGCTGGTAACAGCATCCAGCCGGAATCCGTCCGCGCCTGTGTCAAACCAGAACTGCATGATGTCTTTTATCTCATTCCTGACTTTCGGATTATCAAGATTCAGATCCGGCATACCCGAATCGAATCTGGCTTCATAAAACCACTGGGCTCCGGTCACCTGCGCATATCCGTACTCGGGGGTATCACGGAAATTGTAATAATCACTGTGTTCCCCGGAAGGCTCTCCATTTTCCCTTATCTGCCTGCATGCATCGATAAACCACTTATGCTCCTTTGAGGTATGGTTCACCACCAGATCCATTATGACTCTTATATCGCGCTTATGAGCCTCCTCAAAGAGCTTCTTCATATCATCCACATTACCGTATTTGGGGTCGATATCATAATAATCCCTGACATCATATTTGTGATAGGATGGCGAAGGATGGACAGGCATCAGCCATATCGCGTTGTACCCCATGTCTTTTATATAATCAAGCCTGGAAATTACGCCTTTAATATCTCCATACCCATCACCGTTCGAATCATAGAAGCTGTAAACGAATATTTCGTAGAAATTCCGGTACCAGTCATCCGGAACGGATAGCGGTTCAGATCCAGAATCGATCCCGGTTTCCGTTACAGATTCAGTTTCGGAACCGGTCACAGAGCCTGTTTCGCTTTCTTCAGGAGTTATGTTTTCTGTATCCATAATCGGTTCCTTTTCTCCATTTCCGTTCCTCGAGCATCCTGTAAGCATCAGGGTCAAAACGAGAATTGCTGATATGATAAAGTATTTTTTCAACGCGGTCTTCCTCCGTTTAAGAACGATGATCAGTTACAATCTAACATAAAATGGCATTTTCCGCAACATTCTCCTTGCATTATTCAGAGAATGATATTATAATGAAAATCGGTTTGCGAAATCGTTATCGTAAAATATTAAATATGGAGGGTTTACCATGAAGTACGGCTATTTTGACGATCCCAACAGAGAATACGTCATCACCACTCCCGAAACTCCGCTCCCCTGGATCAACTACCTGGGTAATGACGGTTTTTTCGGACTCATTTCCAATACAGGCGGCGGGTATGATTTTTACCGTGATGCCAAGCTGCGCCGCATCACACGCTTCCGCTACAACAATGTTCCCAATGACTTCGGCGGCCGTATGTACTACATCAAGGACGGCGACACTGCCTGGAATCCCACATTTCTTCCCAGCGGAACCGCGCTTGATTCTTATGAGTGCCGTCACGGCATGGGTTACACCACCTTCACAGGAGTCAAAAACGGTGTCGAAGCAAAGCTGACTGCTTTTGTGCCCCTTGGTGATTCCTGCGAGCTGAACCGCCTCGATATCACCAACAACTCGGGTGAGACCAAAGACCTGACCGTATTCAGCTGTATAGAGTGGTGCCTCTGGAACGCGGTCGATGATGCCAACAACTATCAGCGTAACCTTTCCATAGGCGAGGTTGAAGTGGAGGGCTCCACTATCTACCACAAGACAGAATTCCGCGAAAGACGCAATCACTACGCTTTCTATACGGTAAATACCGATATAGCCGGGTATGACACCGACCGTGATACCTTCCTCGGCGCGAGAAGAAACTGGAATGATCCCAAGGTCGTAGAAAACGGCTCTTCAGGTAATTCTACCGCCAGCGGCTGGTATCTGATAGGCAGCCACGGCATCAAGCTGAGCTTAAAGCCCGGTGAAAAGAAGTCTTATATTTTCCAGCTGGGCTATATAGAAGTTCCCCGCGATGAAAAGTGGGAATCAAAGGGCGTTATCAATAAAAAGCCCGCAAAAGCCCTTATCGAAAAGTATAATACTGAAAACACCTTCGACAAGGCATTTGAAGCGCTTCGCGCTTACTGGTCGGAGCTTCTTTCCATTTATCATCTCGAAAGCAATGATGATAAGCTGAACCGTATGGTAAATATCTGGCATCAGTACCAGTGTATGGTTACCTTCAACATGAGCCGTTCCGCCAGCTACTGGGAGACCGGTACCGGAAGAGGTATGGGATTCAGGGATTCCTGTCAGGATCTGCTCGGATTTATGCATCTTGTTCCGGACCGTGCAAGAGACCGCATCATCGATATCGCATCTATACAGTTTGAAAACGGTTCCACCTACCATCAGTACCAGCCTCTCACCAAGCGCGGCAACGCCGATATCGGCGGCGGTTTCAACGACGATCCGCTGTGGCTGGTAGCCTGCACCTGCGCCTACGTAAGAGAGACCGGTGATTACACCATCCTTGACCATCCCACACCCTTCAATAACGTTGAAGGCAGTGAAAAGCCTCTTATGGAGCATCTGCGCAGAAGCGTCGGCTTTATTATCAACAATAAAGGTCCCCATGGTCTGCCCCTCATCGGACGCGCTGACTGGAATGACTGCCTGAACCTCAACTGTTTCTCCGAAGAACCGGGTGAAAGCTTCCAGACCTTTGGCCCTTCCGAAGGTCCCGTCGCGGAATCCGTATTCATAGCAGGAATGTTTGTAAAATACGGAAAGGAGTACGCAGACCTTTGCGAGCATGTAGGTCTTAAAGACGAAGCAGCCGCGATCAGAGGCGAAGTGGAAAAGATCAACGCAGCCGCTGAAGATGCCGGCTGGGACGGAGAATGGTTCGTCAGGGCATATGACGCGTACGGACATAAGGTTGGTTCCAACGAATGTGAAGAAGGCAAGATCTTCATCGAGCCTCAGGGCTTCTGCACCATGGCAGGCATCGGACAGGAAAAGGGATACGGGCGCAAGGCTCTCGACTCTGTGAAGAAGTACCTGCTCAACGACTATGGCGTTGAGATCCTCGCTCCTTGCTATACCACTTACCATGTAGAGCTCGGTGAGATCAGCTCTTATCCGCCCGGATACAAGGAGAACGGCGCTATCTTCACCCACAACAATCCCTGGGTATCTGTTGCAGCCACAGTGATCGGAGACGGCGAAATGGCATTTGACATTTACAGACGCAGCTGCCCCGCTTATCTCGAAGATGTAAGCGAGATCCACCGTACCGAACCCTATGTATACAGTCAGATGATCGCAGGACGTTCAGCTCCCCGCTACGGTGAGGCCAAGAACAGCTTCCTGACCGGTACCGCAGCCTGGGCATTTGTGGATATCTCGCAGGCAATACTCGGTATCGCGCCCACATTTGACGGGCTGTCCGTAAAGCCCTGCGTTCCCGGAGCACTTGCCGATTACACTGTTACACGTAAATACCGCGGCTGCACCTATACAGTGCATGTAACCAAAGCCGACGGCAAAAAAGGACTTTATGTCGAAGGTAATAAGGTTGAAGGCAACCTCATCCCGAAACCTGAAAAGAATGCTGTAAACGTGGAGTATTATCTGTAAACAATATAAATGGCCGACGGACAAACTCCCTTAAGCCGCAAAACAATTCCTATAAAACTATAACCCGGTACTTTTATCTGTACCGGGTTATCATTTGTTATATAATCATCTTTTATATTGTCAGATCACTCTTCTATCGCCGAGTCAATGATCAAGTCACTTGCCTTGTTGAGCTTGACCTGCTCGGTGAGCATGAGTTTTCCGTCTTTGCCTGTAGTATTCTTGATCATTTCGTACAGGGCAGCGGTCGTATCTACTCCGTAGCTGGACAATACGGTCTGTGCGTAATCCTCTACTTCCTTATCGGTTGCCTTGATCTTCTCGGCCTCCACTACTGCTGAAAGCAGATAATTATACTCGGCACTGGATTTTGCCTGTTCATCAACGTAAGCGTCAAACTCTTCAGTGCTCATTCCGTACATATAGCTGAACAATGTAGCCGCATCCAGATTATAGGCACTTGCGATCGAATTGTAGTTGCTGTACAGATTCGTCTTGATAGCCGAGATAGCCTCGGTCATATCGGTATTAAAGGTGGAGTTGCCTACAGCCTTCTCGATTATGTCGTTGAATTTCTGATCATCGGCATTTTTAACTGCTTCGGTTTCCAGTTCTGACCTTACAGCCGCGCGGAAATCATCTGCCGACGAATATTCGTCTTTAGTAGCAACATAATCTTCCAGTGAAGGGATCACTTTTTCCGTAATGCTGTTTACAGTGATGTCAAAGGTTGCCGCCACTCCTGCCAGATCAGGATTGTTGGGATATTCATCGGGAAATGTCACATCTATGACCTTTGTATCACCGTTATTCATGCCTATGATCCCATCCTCAAATCCGGGTATCATCCTGCCCGAGCCGATCTCCAGATCAGTATCCGTTCCCGATCCGTTATCAAACTCCACACCGTCAACCTTGCCGACAAAATCGATATTAACGATATCTCCGGTCTTAACAGGCCTGTCGGTCACATCCGCGCTCTCGGCATTCATTTCCAGCCTGCTCTGTATTTCATTTTCAACATCTTCTTCAGAGATCTCAGTCGAGGTCTTCGTGTATGTCAACCCTTTATACTGTCCAAGTGTTACGTCACCCTTTTTGTAGCCTGTTACCAGATTAACCTTGCTACTGCATCCGGCAAGTACCATGCACATGCACAATACAAGTGCCGCAGCCATAATCTTCTTCATGATCAAATAATCTGCCTTTCATATTATTTCTGTGCGTTATATGCACAACAGATGTAGTTATAACACAAATCATCCAAGATGTAAAGTGCTGTTTTTATCACATGCGCACCGTAACCAGCACACCCGCTGCCAGATACAACAACGCAGTGATCAGAGTAAGCGCGATACTGTAGGTCATCCTTACCGAGCGTACCGCTCCCGGATCACATCCTATAACAGTACCCACATCCAGCGCGTTTACCGTAAACATACAGTTGTATTCACCGGCTATGCCCGCGCCGCATACCGCGCCCACGCACAAAGCCAGATCGATCCCCAGACCGCCTGCCATATGTATGGCTATGGGAAACACGATAGCATACATTGACCACGAAGAACCGAGAACGACCGTAAGCAGCATGGATGTGATGAAAATGAATGCCGGAAGCATAAATCCAAATCCGCGTACATGTTCCACGATACCAAGAAAATAATTTTCAAGAGAGAGCGCGTCCAGAAGATTTGCAAAGCAGATGGTAAGCAGGTACATTATTATAGGCAGCGTGGTGTTGGCAATGCCTGTGACCAGATGCTCCATAAACTGTTCCGGGGTCATAAGCCCCTGGGCGCAGTAAAGCAAAAACATAAACAGCAGTGTCACAACCAGCCCGCAGGCACTGTCTACAATAAATCTGCCGGCCAGGATCGAACGTACCGCCAGCGAGGATATCGCCAGTACCAGTATCGGCAGCATGATATTGTATATTTTTCCCCACATCTCAGGTTCAAGTACGTTTAAGTATTTCTCGGATCCGGCAGGCCATAAGGTCCCTCCGCTTTCTACCCTGGCATCCGCGTGTTTAAGCTTCCTGCTCAGAGGGAGTCTGCCAAAACAAAGCATCAGTATCGCTGCCACAGTCAGGATAGAGAAAAAATTGAAGGGTATCGACCTGCAAAAAAGCTGGATGTCCTGAGCTCTCACGGTTGCAGTCAGCGTACCTATAACAAAGATCCCCCACAGCGACAAAGGCATAAATGAGCACAGAGCCGTCGGAAGAAGGCTGTATATAAGCGCCAGCTTCTCCCTCGGTATCATATGCTCCTTCGCGGAAGAGTTGGTGGCCAGAGCCGCGCAGGACATATTTAATCCGTCATCAATGCATGTGGCGGTCATAATACCGCAGGCCGCGAGCATGGTTTCATTTTGACCGTGTATCTTTTTATCGACCATTTTCTTAAAGGCCGTAATAGCGCCGGACGCAGTGATCAGCTGGATCATTCCGCCCATAAGTGCCATCACCAGTACGGTAAAAACATTATCCTCCAGCTCCATGGTGTCCATTACCGCGTCCACGAAGCCGGCTGATACCCCCTCTTTGTACAGCAGTACAGCCGCCAGTATGATCGAAGCCACCAGAGATTCCAGCGTTCTTTTGGTAAGAACGACATAAACCAGCATCAGACCCAGCGGAAATAAAAATACAGGAAAACTCCCGCCCGGAAGCGGAATAAAGTATGCAGCAAGGTAAACAAGCGCCAGGATCCCGTACTGAACCGCCATCTGTCCCTTTGACATCGGCGTTTCGTTTCTTGGGTGCTGGAGTATTCCCTTACGTAAACCTGACAGTTCCAATATCTGGGAATGTTTACGCGACACCTGCCCATAAACCCTTTTCATCAGTTTTCCGTAGATTTCGGGATGACGCGAAAGTATTTCCATCATGTCATCGCTTTCCAGCTTGAAGACTATGGTCCTTCCCAACGAACGCACGGTTGACAGCCTCTTGTTGCCGGAAAGGACGCCATATTCACCGAAATACTGTCCTTCGTGCAGGATATTGAGCTGTTCTCCCTCACGCCCCAGTACTATAGCCGTCCCTGTTTCCAGGAAAAACATCCCGTCAGGTTCTTCGTCAATAACACAGACATCAGTTCCGTTCTCGTACTGCTGTCTGACCAGCTTCTTTCTGATATCGGCCAGTTCAGCCTGTCCCTGTTCACTGTCATCAATTCCGAAGAAATCTGCCAGATATTTATCAGTTATGCGTTTAATTGCCATTAATCATCTCCTACCTAACCCTGATATCCATCAGAGTACACAGGTTGCCGGTAAGCGCCACGTAAACATTGTCAGCGCCTTTAGGTACTGTCGTTGCGCATTCGATAGAAATCCCTGCATTTTCGGTTTTGAATGTAATATTATTTTTTCTGCGTTTAAATACGATCTCGTAGTCAAGCCCCTTTTTGTTTTTCTCTTTCCAGGCGTCCCAGCCTGAAAAATCCCCGGCCTTATGTATATTGAATTTATTCTTTGCCTTCCCGTCTATGGTAGCCTCATCACCGTCCGTACGGATACATACGTATTCCGTATAATTTTTCCCGTTTACGGTTCCGTCATCGGAAGAGTACAGCAGTATATAAGCGCAGTGCTGTACCAGGCTGGCCACCGGCAGGCTCTGAGTCCTGAAAAACAGTCTCATACCGTCATCAACCGGAATCCCAAGAGTTGCTTCTTCTCTGTATCCATTTACCTCGACATTGGGGATATCCCCGTCCTTACGGGTAAAATAACTGACTTCAGGCACTATCCGGGGAATATTGTCATCACCTGCGCCCAGAGCGATCTCCTTAACGGAAATGTCCTTGATCGTGCAGTGCTCTCCGGTCAGACCAAAAAAGACATATCTGGTCGAGTCGGGAAGCGCTACGGTAATATCCGCAAACATATATTTGCTGTTTATCTTGATCCTGACATGATCCTTGATATTCACAGCCTCGATCTCGTAGGCGATCCATTCATTTTCATCAATATTTTCAGCAGAAACCTTTTGTGTTACGGAAGCCTTTATATCTCTTGCCGATGTGGTGACCGTATGCCCGTCCATCCAGATCTCACCGTATTCAAAGTAATGCAGGTTCTTGATATTTCTTTCATTTCTGTGGACGCATCTGTCAAACGAATCAAACAATACGATAGCCGGGATCGAGTTTTTCCTGTCATATCCGGTATCCGGACGGGTTTCAAATCTGACCTTTAAGAACTCCTTCTGTACCCGTATGCCGTCTGAAACCAGCTCCTTATAGTTTTCAAAATGCATCCTGTTTACTATGGTAATATCGTTTCTGTCCGCGTCATCTATCTCCTCGTCTTCCGACTCTCTCATCATGTAGTCGGTGTCATGATCTATCATTTCCACCATGATCTTCACTATCGCGGGATCAAACTCGTGTCCGGCTCCATTCACCAGTGTTTCACGCACCCTGCCCTGGGCAAAAGGAGTATGTGAAAATTTGAAAGAGGTCATTTCATCGTAAGCGTTTGCTACAGCTACTATACGTCCTATCAGAGGGATATCTTCGCCTGCTGTTCCTTCCGGATAACCTTTTCCGTCATATCTTTCATGATGATATCTTGCGGCTGTCGCCAGATAAGGAACATTTTCCACTTCGGCAAGTATCGCTCCTCCGATAGCCGGATGTTTTTTCAATATTTCCTCTTCTATATCTGTCAGACGACCCGGTTTTGCAAGTATCCTGTCTGGAATCTCAATCTTTCCTATGTCGTGCATCGCCGCGGAATAGTATACACGGAAGCATTCCTTTTCATCGAGTTCCATTCTCTGGGCGATCTCTTTGGAATACTCCGCAACCCTGAGAGAGTGGCCACGGGTATAGCGGTCACGTGAGTCGAGAGCCTTGACCACCGCTTTTACCACCTGCTCGAAGGACTGCCTTATATGCAGGCTTTTCCTGTTAGCTTCATCCAACTGGCTGCGCCGCATCTTCTCGACCATATCATTCATTTCCATAATGGCGAAAATATACAGGACTATACCCAATCCGACGATGGACATGTTGGTAAGTGAAACGCCGTAAAGAAGCGCCTGAAATATGGAGGCAATGATCGGCAGGATCGTAAAAAGAAGCATGGGTATGCTGATATACAGGCTCAAACGCTTAAAATACTGTATGATCACGGACAACTGTATAAATGTCCCGACAAACGGAATGATATAGCATATCAGAAATCCGGGGCCCCTTTGATAAGCGTTGCTTTCATCAAAATAGTAATATAAACCCGTGAACTGTGAAATAATGACCAGTATCCACCCTGCTCCGGCCACGAGCTCTACGAGCCTCAGCCTAAACGGCACAGTCTTCAGACCGATCTCATTACTGCACAGGTCGCAAATATACAGATTGAAAGCATGCATGACGGAAATCGTCATAAAAAACACCAGAAAATTCGATATCCTGACCATCCAGTAACCCATTACAGTCGGATCACCGTGGAAAATATACGCTATCCTGTCTGAGAACAGCAGTATGCTTGCCGAGAACTCCAGGTCGATCATGGCGAGCTTTCTTTTTCTGGGCAGGGACTTCGTGATCAGGGCAAAAAAACCGACAGCGACACAGATGCTTGACAGTCCGAGCATGATATCCATCTGATAAGTCTTTATCAAATCATACATTCCCGATCACCTCTTCCATTGCTTCCCAGTTAACCTGACCAAAGGCTTTTTCCAGAGCCTTTAGCGTATCTTCATCCTTCCCGGGAAGCCTGTACTTCTTAAGCTGTGTTAGAACAGTCTCAACTGCGTCATAATCCATCTGGATGATACAGTCCTTCAAGGTCCGGTACGCCTCATCCAGTTCCCCTGCTGTTATTTCCGGCTTGTCCCCGCTTTCGTCCATATCTTTCTTATCATTCTTTAAGCGTCCCAGAATCGTTTTAAACTCCCTGTAATGCTCAATCACTGCCGATGCGCGGGTATTGATATAGTCTGTATCCTTACTGTTTCCGGCCTCCTCAAGCTCCCGGCACTCATCCGCAAGTTTTAGGGCTCCGATAATCCTTGAAGAAGTTTTCAACGCATGGATCTTTACAGTAGCCAGCTTTATATCGTCATCCTCATAGGCTTTCTCAATGAGAGCGGAATTGTCATCAATATTGTCTGCAAAATACTTCAGCTGCGAAACAAACTGGGAAGCTCCGCCGCAGTTCGCTATTCCCTCAGGGACACTTATCCCCTCGGCGTTTTCCAGCCAGCGCAGATCCTCGTCAAGGATCGTGTCATTTTGTACTGCGTCTTCATCAGAAGGCTTTAGCATGATATGCTCGGGCAAATGCCTCATGATCGCGTGCTCTACCGCAACGATATCAATAGGCTTCGTAAGATATCCGTTGAAGCCTTTGGACAGATAAAATGCTTCTCCGCCCGCGGTAGCATTTGCCGTAAGCGCGTATACCGGCAGATCCGGGTGATCTTTTCTGATCTTCTCCAACGTTTCTATCCCGTCCATTCCGGGCATCATATGATCGAGCAGCACTACATTAAAGTCGTTAGCGTCGATCTTTTCCAGACAATCTTCACCGCTTGAGGCAGTAGTTACAAATATCTTCGTCGGTCCCAACAGCCCCTTGATAACATTCAGGTTCATCGGGTTATCATCTACGACGAGTATGTCGGCATCAGGCGCTATAAACTGCGGTTTATAGTTCCCTGCAGCCGAATCGTCCACCTTTTCGTGGAACACTCCGACTTTCGCAGCATCAGCAATCTTCTGTCTGATCTCAAGAAGAAACTCGCTGCCCTCTCCGTACACACTCTCACACCAAAGTCTGCCGCCCATCATATCGGTGAACTGCTTTGAAATGTCTAGTCCCAGACCGGTTCCCTCTATATTTGAATTTCTGACCTCGTCCAGCCTCGCATAAGCGGAAAACAGCTTATCGATCTCTTCCGGCTTTATCCCTATGCCGGTGTCCCTGACTGAGATCCTTAAGGCTGCGCTCGTTTCATTCCTGTCAATTACCTTCACGCTAAGGGTAAAACCACCTTCATCCGTGTATTTTACTGCGTTAGTCAGAATATTCAGGATTATCTGCTTAACCTTGCCCCCATCACCGTAGAGCCGTTTAGGAAGCGTTTCATCAATATCGAGGTCAAAATACAGCTTCTTCTCTTCCGCCCGGTCCCGTATCATGAAAATGACACCTCGAAGCAGTTCTGCGGTATCATATTCCTGTTCTACCAGATGCATGCTGCCCGACTCTATCTTGGAAATGTCCAGAAGGTCATTGATCAGACCCAGTAATGATTCGGAAGCGTACTTGATATTGCGGGCGTAACCGGTGACCGCACTTGAATATTCACGAGACACGTTTTGGGTATTCTCACGCAGTATCATTTCATCCATACCCATGATCGTATTGATCGGAGTACGGATCTCATGGCTCATATTCGCAAGGAATCTGGATTTGGCAGCATTTGCCCTGTCAGCTTCATCTCTTGCTTCCCGTATCTGGAGATACTGTTTTCTGATGACAGTACCGGTAAGAACACGCCATACCGCTATACCTATAGCGGCAAGAGCAAGGATCATCAAAATGATCCTGACAGACATCCTTTCGAAGAAAGCGGGAGCTTTTCTTATATGATATAGGCTGTCAGAGAGTATTCTTCCGTTGTTTTCGTCAAGGACCCGGATATGAAGGGAATAATCCCCATATTTCAGACCGGTATATTCAAGAGACGCCAGACTGCTCTGATGAGCTGTAATGCCCTCATCATTCATTCCCTCAAGGCAGACCCTGACAAGCGGATTTGACAGTGTATAATCAAGGATCGCGGGATTGATCTGCATACGTCCGTATGCGGATGGCAGATTGTATACGCCGCTTTCATCCGGCAGTATTTCAACTCCGTCATAATAAATGCTCCTCACGCCGGTGATGATACTGCTCGAAAAATCATACAGATTATTTGTATTGATCACGGAAACCCCTGTCTGTCCGGCAATATAGAGATATCCGCTGTCATCCGTTCCGTTATAGCAATGTGATACAGGCATGCTTGTAAGCCCGTTGACTTTTTCAAACAGAATGTATTCCGTTATTTGATCGTTTAACACATCCGCCGCGCTCATCACGTATATCCCGCGTGATGACAGAAACCAGAGCTTTCCGTTATCAGCGGGTATCACATCAAAATTATTGTTATAAGGGAATGCGGTTACTTTGGTCACGACACCGTTTCTTATGTATTCCACCATACTTGATGTTATAACCCATACAACGCCGTTATAATCATCTTTTTTCAGGCGCATGATCACATCACTGTCAAGTCCGTCCTCTATCCCGATATGGCGCAGAATACCATTTTTGATCCCATATATTCCGTCTCCGTCTGTGCCTGCGAGGATCTCTCCGCCTTCCCCCTCACACACGGTAAGAACAACGGTGTTTTTCATACCACTGGAGAAACCGTAGGTTTCAGTCACGCGTCCGTTCTTCAGCAGCGCGATCCCGGCGTTGGTTCCGACCACCAAAGTGCCATCCTTCATCTCGCAGGTACACCTGATCTCATTGGAAGGAAGGCCGTTGTTATATGTATAATTTATCAGTTTGCCGTTAACCGTCAGACACACCAGGCCAAGACCTCCGGTAAATGTGGAGAACCAAGTGTTACCCCTGCTGTCGTTCATGATGCAGCGGATCCTGGACTCACCGAAATATTCGGTTACATAATTTTCTCTGATGCGATAATCCTCATCAATGATCCTTAAGCCCGAATCAGTACCAATATAGAGATTCCCCTCCCTGAATGCGGTAGCATTGATCACTTCAGGATCTAACCCTGCAGCTCCGGTAATATCCAGAAAATTGTTCGCAGCCAGCTTCATGACGCCATACCTGGAAGAAGCAAACCACATATTGCCCTGATAGTCCGAAGTCATCATTTCAAAAGAGTCTTTTACAGGTAAACTCTCAAAAGGGATGAACCTGTCGTATTCATCAACATATCCCGCAACGCTTACCGAAGAAACCCATAAACGTCCGCAGGCATAATGCATCCAGTGTATGTTTTGAGCGGGAGCCGTATCTATCCTTTTCATATTAGCGGCGTTCTCCGATAAAGAACCATAGTAGACACTGTGGCCTATAGTTCCGAAGAACAGCATTCCCGCATGTTCCGGATCCGGAAGTATGGTTGTTACTTTTTTCATTCCCAAGTCGCTGCTCCTGTAAAACGCACCGACTCCGTCCGTCGAAACGGTAAATACGTTTCCGTCCCCTGTATGTCCGTAAACGGTTCCTTCTTCGTCCGATACCAGCCGCAGGATCCTCGCATTATTTAATCTGTTATCGTCAATATTATGCAGTTTCATAGATACGTCTACATACGAAACGCCTGCTGTCGAACCTATGAAGACGTTGCCGTCCGCATCCTGGGCAAAAGTACGTATAGAGTTGGAATTCATCCCATTGTCTTTAGTAAACTTAACACGATCTGCGCCGTCTATCACTACTACACCGTGATCATTGGTCGCAACCCAAATACGGCCGTCCCGGTCCTCAAACAAATCTCTTCCGCTGGTAAGACCGTCAGTTACAGACATTTTTTCGAAATTCAGCCCGTCATACTTGACAATACCGCTGTATCCGCCTATCCAGATATATCCGTCACTTGCGGCAAGTATGCAGTTCGCTTCCGAAGTCGGAAGCCCATTTGAGGCATCATATAATACAGGCAGAAAATATGCCCCGGGTATCTGGTTACTGGCGGCATATCCGCCACCTACGGGATATCCGTTGGCATTGACGGTATACGTCTCTTTCTCCGCCCCAAATGTCCGTACATTCCAAATAATTCCTGCCGTTATCACAGCAAGAAAAAGAACAGCAATACCAATCCTAATAGGGTTTCTTTTCATCATGCTTCCTGATACCTCTTAAGTATCTTCTTAACTTCCGTAAGGGATTCGAGAAATACCTCCACGCACTTGGGATCAAACTGTGTTCCGGAGCCTTCTTCTATCATTTTGACTGCCTCATCAAAAGGAAACGCGGGTTTATAAACCCTGGGAGAGGAAAGAGCGTCAAAAACATCCGCAACCGCCATGACTCTCGCGGATAGAGGAATGACCTCGCCATGCAGTCCTTCTGGATATCCTTTGCCATCCCATCTCTCATGATGATAGGCGGCCATGTTTCTGGCCTCCTTAAGGTAGTTATCACCTTCCATGGAGCTGATCGCGTTTTCAAGCAGTGACCTTCCGGCTGTCGTATGGGTCTTCATGATCTCAAATTCTTCCTTTGTCAGCTTCCCGGGTTTATTAAGGATCGCGTCCGGTATGTTTATCTTGCCGACATCGTGAAGAGGCGCGCTCATCTCAACATCTCTTAAATACTTGTCGGTTATCTTCTCGGAATAATAACCGTTCCGTTTAAGTCCCTGAAGTATGATCCTGACATAAGCAGCTGTCTTTAAAACATGGGCTCCAGTATCCGAATCCCTGCTTTCAACCATATCTGCCATGGTTACGATCAGGGCACTCTGCATCTTCGATATCGCCTCAGCCTTGTTCCTGTTATCACTCAGCTGGTAAACCGTGTCACCTGTCAGTTTTTCAAGAGCCCTGTACAGCCCTTCAATCTCATCTCCGGTTCGGATATCAAGTTCCTCTATCTTTTTAAGACTTTCCTCATCAGCTCCACCCTTCTCATCAGTCATTTCATTGGCATGAACCGTCATACTCATGATAGGCATCACTATACGGTATCTGGTCGTTATCAGGCTGATCGCGACTATCAGGATAAAGAATCCGGTAAATAGCAGTAAAAGTCTTCCGATGAACCTGTACATCAGATTCCCGGCCAATCTGTATTCTACATTTGATACAGCATAGCAGACGCAGTTGCCTTCTCTGTCGTAAACGGGATAGTACGAGGCAAGAAAACTCCCGTACCTGTCCTTCATCTGTACGGCCGGAAGCATCTTTCCCGCAAGCAGATCATCAATATAAGGGAGATATGCTTCTTCGAACGGAACCACTCTTCCGGGCGGATCCCCCTCCACAAAGGTGGAGTCACTCAGAACAGTATCCAGGTCAAAGACCACATGGCATCCGTCTTCTTCTATCCTGTATACATAAAGAAAAGCGATATCGGGTGAACTGTTTTTGATAACCCTGAGTCTTGCCTTGACTGTGGCGTATTCTGCCACTTTATTTCCCTTTTCGAGAAACACATCTACCATCTTCGGATCGATCTCTTTCGAGGCAAGATAGGCTATCTGGGTCGCAGATTTCGATAATGATTCGATCGTATTCTGGCGGAAGGTCATGGCGCTGAAAACAAGAGCGGTGAACATCATGAGCAGAGTGGAAAGAATGAGTATGATATTGATCCTGGTCCCTATAGAGACACGTCCTTTAAATTTCGCTTTTGCGGCTTTTTGTTCCTCAAAGGATATCGGTTTCTGCCTCCACGAGGTAAACCGGATTTTTTCCCTTAAACTGTCGGGAACCAGTTTAATGATAAGAAGTGCCAGACATACCGATATGGCTTTATCCATCACATCGGTAATATATGTTGATATCATATGGCAGCCCCAGATACCGATCCCAAAACTGTCGGACAGCCAGTTGCTGATATTTACGATCATAGGAGTTTCTGACGGTGAGGCATACAAATACCAGGTTATCTGAGCTCCAATCCCTCCGCCGATCAAGGCAAGTGCCAGAATAAAAAGGATCAGATCAAGCAGTGATTTCTGCCCGTAATCCTTTTTATAGTTCTTATTCTGTTCTTTAAGTTTTTTTCTGTAAGCCGAGTATTCCCCGAAATACGCTACCGAAAGAATTGCTATCAGCATATTTAACGGCGCATAGAATATGGACTCGCCGTCTAAAAAAAAGTTGACCGTATTGGTGGCAAATGCGGTCACGATGCCCGGTGCGGCACCGCCTAAGGCGGTAGCGACTATAGTTCCGACAGTATCGATATAGAAAGGCAATTCTGTTGTCCTCACTATCATGGACAGCAGAATATTCAGCAGAGCAGAAACCACCATAAGCAATAACACCGCAGGGTGGAATATACTGTTTTTGTTCTGTTTAAAACTTCGGTTCATATAAGCGATCTCCTGTTATCACTCATTATGGAGCGCAAAATAATTTTTCAGTTCCTCAAGCAGTTTCTCTTTCTTAATACTCTTGAGAAGGTAGCCTTCGGGGTGAAGTGAAACTACTGCCATCACACTTTCTTTGTCGCTCTTCCCGGTGAGAAACATGACCGGTATGGATTTCGTTTCTTCCTCGCTGCGCAGCATTTCAAGGACCTGCGGACCGCTGGTGACCGGCATCTCGTGGTCAAGCAGTATCAGATCGACTTTTGTTTTTCCGAGCAGCTTTATGGCCTGGAGTCCGGATGATGCCAGATACACCTTGTATGAATCCACGAGCCACTGTCTGATCAATGTCAGATACTGGGAATCATCATCAACTATCAATATGCTCTTCTTCAGTTCTCCCGAATCAAGTTTTTTGTAATACTCAACCACTTCACTGATGAACATGGCATTATCCACCGGTCTGGCAAAACTCTTATATATCAGATCTGTCGGCACATGGGTACACATGATCTTTAAATCCTCACGAGCTCCGACAAGGATCAGGTGTCCGCCTCTTTCCTCCAGTTTATCGATAATAAAATGAAGAGCATCTTCCCTCGGGATCAAGTCATCTTCCAGAAAAAGAGCGATCAGCTGATCTTCCCCCATCCATGATGAGTTGAGATCGTCGACCCGCAACGAGGCATAAATACAGTCCACACCCGCATCCTGCATTTTTTTAACAAGAACGCGGACGATAAAAGACTCTTTTTCAGCTGTAAAGATCATTCTTCTTATCGACATACCAATCGAAAATCTCCTTAATCAACTCATTTACTGATCCTGATATTCGTCAGAGCGCACTGATCTCCTGAAAGTGCCACATAGATCTCCCCTGTATCAACCTTGACAGTGGTAATATTCCTGATGGAAACGCCGCCGTTGTCGGTGGTTGAAACGATACGGTTTCCGTCCCTGCTGAAGGATACGGAAACATCATAACCCTGCAGATTCAGTTTTTTCCATGCGTCCCACCCGTCGAAATGCTGTCTGTCAACAATAAGCTCATTTTCGGCAAGGTTCTCACCCTCCCAGGTCTCGCCGTCAAGTCTCACCAGAGAGAATTCTTTGTAGTCCTCACCACTTACAATACCGTCATCGGCCGAAAATACAACATATGAAGGGCAATGCCAGACAAGCCTTGCCGTAGGAAGGCTCAAGGTATGGAAAGTGATCTTCATCCCGTCCGTGATCGGTATGCCCTTTGTAGAAGCTGTACGGTATCCGTCTACCTGAACATTGGGAATGTCGCCTTCCGGAGCGTCAATATAACTGATCTCCTTTGCGATCCTGGGTATATAGTCCTCCGGAACGGCATCTTCCGACTTTTCGATCTTTAGATCGCTGAAGCGGCAATGTTCGCCCGTAAGTCCCATATATACATACCTGCTGCTGTCGGGAAGCGCCATGATTATCTCTACGGTCTTGTCACGGCTTTCTATCCTGACAAGAGCGTGATCCCTGCGTTTGACAGCTTCTATACGGTATTCACCCGGCGCCATGGCTGAGGCAGTCTTTCCGAAGGTCTTGATCTCTGTCTTTCTGACTGAGGAATTAGTTACCCGCCCCTCAAGCCATATTTCCGCATACTCATCATAGAGAAGATCCTTTATTTCCTTCTCATCATCATGGAAGCGGCCGTCAAGAGAATCAAACATGATAATTGAAGGCTTTGGAGTATGCCCGGCGGCATTTTTATCAACTCCGACCTTCAATCTGACAACAGTCATATTGGGAGTAAGCAGGATCCCTTCCGATACACCGTCTCTGTGCTCTCCGATGATCAGCTCCTCCTGTCCCGCAAATTCACTGCTTTCGCCCCGTTCTTTCATTTCATATTCGGTATCAAGATCTATCAGATGCAGCATGATATTGGCAAATTCGGGATCAAACTGCGTTCCTGCGCCCTCTATGAACTGTTCGCGTACCTTCTCCTGCGGAATGGGATCGCGGTAGCTCCTCTTCGAGGTCATGGCATCATAAGCGTCTGCCACGGATATAATTCTGGCTATCTCGGGAATATCTGTACCTTTAAGCCTGTTGGGATAACCTCTGCCGTCATACCGCTCATGATGAAAATGCGCTCCGATGCTCAGATAAGGATACTCGGTAATACTCTGAAGTATCTGTGCACCCAGAAAAGAATGCTGCTTTATGATCGAGAACTCTTCATCGGTAAGTTTGCCCTCTTTGTTGATGATCGCTTCCGGAATACCTATCTTCCCTACATCATGGAGAAGCGCGACGTAATAGATCTCCTCACATTCGGAAGGTGTCTTGGCTGCCCACTCTGCTATTTTCCGGGAGTATTCCGCGACTCTGGCCGAATGTCCGTGTGTGTATTTATCTTTGGCATCGATAGCATTTACCAGCGCGGTAGCCGTCTGCGCGAACAGTCTCTGAACATTCTTCTGCTCCTCTTCCCGTCTGTACAGCCTGTTCTGGAAGGAAATGATGCCAAAGATTATGCCGCTGACAATAAACAATCCCGCGATCGTATCAAAATAGTTACCTTCCCTTGAATATTGGGTGATCAATTCAGGAAAGCAGTACCCGATGATCCAGCATGCGATCAGCACCACAGCTTCACTGATCAGCATGATGACCTTAAGCCTGCCTTCGAGTATGAGCGAAATATAGATCGTTCCAAGAAGGAGCCATATAGGCGTGCCACCTTCAACTCCTCCGTTGGTAAAGAACATCGCGGGGAGAAAAACAAAGATCAGAATGATCGATATGACGATCCTGGCACGAGATATATGGTCTTTTTTGAAAGCCAGATATACATATGCCGAAAAGAAGGCAGTTCCGACCACTGTAAATATCGTGGCCATGATCGGCTCCCTCATAATAAGACCGGCAGGTATGGCAGCAAACAAAGCCACCAATACAACGATCGAGAACAGTATAAAGGTCCTCTCCTTTATGTTGATGGAAGAATCATAAATATAATCCCTGATCCTGTTTACACATGCTTTAATCTTTTTCATCCGGTTGACCTTCATAAATATTTATCATGATATTGAAACACAGTTTTCAGGATTTTTCAATTCTTGACAGTATTTCCGTAACCATATCCTGATCCAGCTGCGAAACGGCTGCCTTCAAATTGTCGAATTCTGCTGAAACCTTATCCGGAAGCTTATATGAAGACATCTTTTCTATCACTCCGTCTGCTTTTTCTATATCCATATCTGCCATGGCCGATGCGAGCATCCTTAAGAGTGCTCTTAAGATCACATTGTTGATCTCATCCTTGTCCTCTTCCTCATCTTCCAAATGCAGATATTCGCGGAGCCTGAGCTTATAATTTCTGCACTCTTTGATAAATACCTCATGAAGACGGTCTATCGTGTCCACATCATTATTGGCGGCAGCTTTTTCCAGCAAAGCAGCCGTTCCTGCCAGCGGAATGATGCCAACCGAAGCAGATGCGCTTTTTAAGCCGTGTACCAGTATCTTGTAGCTCTCCAGCGCTTCAGGGAAATCTTTGCGATAGCCCTGCAGCTTGTCCGCCTGCTGCCCGATGGTCATTTCAAATTCCTTTAACACCATATCAAGAATTTTCCTGCTCTGCAGCCGCATCATAGCCATCTTCCAGTCGATGCCGAAGATAACGGGGAACTCCTCGTTATCAGCACTTTTGCTGGCAGCGGGTTCAGGTGCCGCTTTCCGATCCGTGACAGGCCGTATCATATCAGCCGGGAGCCTGTCCTTTATGATCTTTTCAAGAGTGTCGGCAGCGACAGGCTTGGACATATACCCGTCAAAACCGTACTCATCGTATTTTTCCTTTACCCCTGCCACAGCATTGGCTGTAAGCACAATGATCGGAGTATCCACACATGGACCGTCAGCCTCAGCCTTTATCCTTTTCATGGCTTCAACTCCATCCATCCCGGGCATCATATGATCCATAAAAATAATGTCATAATGCTGCTTTGACGCCAGATCAACTGCTTCCTGCCCGTCCGCTGCTTCTGTTATCATGATCCGGGTAGATTTAATAAGTGAAACAAACACCTTGCGGTTCATCGCATTGTCATCAACGACCAGTATATGCGCATCAGGAGCCTCGAATGATCCGGTATATCCTGATTTGGTATTCATCAGATTCTTGATGTTCTTTTCGAAGTCACCTACGGGCGCCTTGTCGATAACCTTCTGTTTCAGATCAAAGCCAAAGACCGAGCCGCGTCCGTATTCACTTTTCACCTCAAGCTCCGATCCCATCATATTAAGGAGCTTCAAAGTGATCGGCATGCCCAGTCCGGTACTCTCCGAGTTGATATCGTGGTCATCGTCGATCTTCCGGTACTCTGAAAACAGCCTGTTTACATCTTCAGTCTTCATTCCGATTCCGGTGTCTTCAACTTCAAAATGAAGGATCACCTCATCACCGGCAGCTGTAATATCCTTACTGTCGGTTTTCAAAACTATCCTGAGCCATACTGTTCCCTTCGGGGTATATTTTATCGCGTTGGTGAGCAGATTCACCAGGATCTGTCTGATCCTGACGTCATCTCCAAGCAATCTCGAAGGAATATCATCAGATACGCTGACATCCACATACAGGCCTTTTTCTTCGGCCCAGAACCTGATCATATTTGATATATCGAATATCATGCTGGATACGTCATATGCTTCAGGCACTATTTCCATCCTGCCGGATTTTATCTTACCCAGATCAAGTATATCGTTTATGATGGAAAGCAGTGTCTGTGAAGCTTCCCAGATATCCATGGCGTATTCCCTGACTGCAGCGTCATTGCTCTCCCTTAAGATCATCTCGTCCATTCCGAGCACGGTGTTTATAGGGGTTCTGATCTCATGCGACATGCTCGAAAGGAACAGCGTCTTAACCTTGTCAGCTTCGTCAGAGACATGCTGCCTGCTCCGGGCTTCGTTAAGCACTTCGTTCTGTATGAAAATGAAAATAAGAAAACATGACAAGGCAATCGCGAGGTATGAAAAATCGCAATGCGGTAAAAACAACAATAATCCGGCCATCACTAACGGAAATATCAAAAATGTACTGAGCAGCAACGCCTGCTTTTTTCCAAGTTTTTTGATCCCGCTGAACGTAAACATGAAGAACCATACAATGATCAGAACAGGTATAACGCTGATATAGTTTCGCCACTCTCCGTAGATATATCTTCCGTCTTTGACCGTAAACAGATTACCGGTATATACTCCGATAATGACCAGAAGCGTATTGATGACTGCGATACCTATCACAATATAAGCATTCAGATATGACACATCCCATTTCTCACGTATAAATGAGATTACATAAAACGCAAAAAACACGATGCAGACGTTTGTCAGGATAAATGTGAGTGAATTAGTGACTATAAGCAGCGTGCTGTCGCAGGCGAAGCATTCAAGACAGTAGCTGGCTGCGTCTAAAAAGAGTCCGGTTATATCCGAAATCAGCAGCAGTATATAAAACCTGCTTCTGCTGCTGTTCGTCTGTTTCTGCTGCAACAGCGCCGCCAGGATCATAATCATAAATATCCCACCGACAATATCAGATGCCGCGATGATACCACCCATCAGTTATTCTCCTCTGTAAAAAACGGATCGTCATTCTTGAATCCATATCGCCCGAACAGGCCTGTCTCAAACTCACAAAATCCCTCTGTATTATAGCACAAAAACAGATAAATATCAATAGAATTCCATTCACCCGGCTTTCACTCCGGCGAACTGCGAGTTGTAAAGATCCGTATAGAAACCGCCTTTCTGCATAAGCGAAGTATGATCGCCCTGTTCCATGATCCTGCCTGCTTTCATGACCAGAATACTGTCCGCGCTGTGTATGGTAGACAGCCTGTGGGCGACAATAAAGCTGGTCCGACCCTTCATCAGTTTGGCAAAAGCCTCCTGTATCATCAGTTCGGTACGTGTATCGATACTGGAAGTAGCCTCGTCAAGTATGAGCATGGGCGGTTCTGCCAGCATGACCCTCGCTATGCATAAGAGCTGCTTCTGTCCCTGGCTGAGCGAATCATCGCGTACGACAGTATCCAGTCCTTCAGGCATCCTACGTATGAATTCCCAGCAGTGTGAATCCTTAGCGGCGCGTATGATCTCTTCGTCCGTGGCTTCAGGCTTTCCGAATGCGATATTGTCTCTTACCGTCCCGTTTTTCAGCCAGGTTTCCTGAAGAACCATGCCATACATTCCCCTCAGTGAATGTCTGGTAACGCTTCTGATATCCTGTCCGTCTACGCTTATACATCCCTTATCCACATCGTAAAAACGCATCAGCAGATTGATAAATGTGGTCTTGCCGCAGCCGGTGGGGCCTACTATGGCTGTTGTGGTTCCCGGTAACGCCCTGAAATTGAAATCCTCGATCAGGGGCTTGTCCTTAACATACGAGAAATCCACATGTTCAATGTCTACCAGGCCGTCTGATATCATCATCACCGTGTCCTGTTCCCTTATCTGAGGTTCAGCCTCTATGAGTTCAAAAACACGATTCGCGCAGGCCAGCGCATTGGTAAGCTCCGTAATGACAGAGCTGATATCATTGAAAGGTTTCATATACTGATTGGAATATGAGAGCAAAACCGTCAGTCCCCCGACGCTTAATCGCCCTGCCATGATACGAAACGCTCCGACCAATGCAACCAGAGCATAAATAACATTGTTTACGGCTCTGGTGGAAGGATTGGTCAGAGAGCTGAAGAACACGGCGCTTTGTGAATAATTCTTCAATTCCTCATTTATGTTCTTAAACCGGTCCGAAACCTTCTGCTCGCAGCCGAAAGCCTTTACTACCTTCTGATTGGCTATGATCTCGTTTATCAGCGCAGTCTGCTGTCCTCTTGTTTTTGTCTGTTTCCCGAACATGCTGTAAGTACGGTCCGAAATGAACCTGGCTACCAGAAAGCTTACAGGAGTCATGACCAGCACCATCAATGTAATGAACACATTCTTTGAAAGCATGAAAACAAGAGTCACGATTATAGTCACAATTCCCGAAAAAAGCTGGTTAAATCCAAGCAGAAGACCATCGGCGAGCTGATCCGTATCAGCTATGACTCTTTGTACGATATCACCTGTACTGCAGCGATCCAGATAGGACAGCGGCAGCTCCTGAAGCTGTCTTATGGCTTTTGACCTGATATCCTGCACGGTTCTGAACGCAAGTCTGTTATTGATCAGATTCATGACCCAGATGATAACAGCCGAAGCCGCCGTAAGTATGAGTATCTCTGTCAGATATCCTCCCAATGCCGTAAGATCGATATGTCCGTTGTCTTTGATCTCATCTATTGCGTCTCCGAACAGCATCGGCACATACAGCTGCATCACAACCGAGGCCGCCGCAAATATCATACTTAGCACTACCAGCAGCTTATGTCCGCCGATCACTTTAAGAACCTTTTTAAGCACCTTACCGCTTCCTGCCGGAAGCTTATTTTTAACGGTTTTGCCAGATCCACTCATGTCATTCTTCCCTTTCCTTTGACGCTTCATCCGGAAACTGTGAATAATAAATCTCCCGGTATACCCCGCACTTTTTCATGAGCTCCTCATGAGTCCCGCTTCCTGCCAGTTTTCCGTCATCAAGTACAAGTATACGGTCTGCGTTTCTGACACTTGCGGTTCTCTGTGAGACTATAAATACAGTCATCTTTTTACTCAGGGCATGTATCGCTCTGCGAAGCTTTAAGTCGGTAGCAAAGTCAAGAGCACTGGATGAATCGTCAAGTATCAGTATCTCCGGTTCCTTTACGAGCGCCCTTGCGATACACAGCCTCTGTTTCTGACCGCCCGAGAAATTCCTGCCGTTAGGTTCCACATGCGATTCAAGCCCGTCCTCCTTACTGTCGACCACCTCCAGAGCCTGGGCTGTTTCAAGGGCATGTTTGATCTCGCTGTCCGTTGCGTTTTCATTACCCCATTTCATATTTTCACGTATCGTACCTTCAAACAGAACAGCCTTCTGTGGTACGATCCCGATCTTACCGGTCAATGCGCCCTTCGGATAATCTCTCACATCAATTCCGTCAACCTTGACGCTCCCTCCGGTCACATCATAAAATCTGGGGATAAGGTTTATCAGTGTAGTCTTGCCGCAGCCCGTTCCGCCTATTACCCCGATAGTCTGTCCCTTTGCGGCGTTAAAGGATATTCCGCTAATAGTCTCCTCCCCTGAACCGGCATACGAAAAAGAGACATTTTCAAAAGAAAGGGCTGTTCCGGCATCTTCCCCTGCCATAAAAGCATCATTTGCGACGTAATTCATCCCGGATTCAGCCGCAAATACCTCGCCGATCCTTCCTGCACATGCCATGGATTTATTCAGAGTGATAATGAGTGACGCAAGCTTCACCAGCTCTACTATGATCTGAGCCATGTAATTATATAAGGCAACCACGTCTCCCTGCCTTAAGTCACCCATTTCCACCCGGATCGCCCCGCTGCGGATAAGTATGATGGTCGCCGCGTTGATCAGCAGATACGTGACAGGATTCATAAGTGCCGATATCCTGCCTACAAATTCATTGGTTTTGGTCAGAGCGCTGTTTTTTTCATCAAATTCCTGTACTTCACGTTCCTCATTACAGAATGCGCGAATAACCCGCACTCCCTCCATATTTTCACGCGTGACGCCCAGCAGCCCGTCAAGTGTTTTCTGGGCTTTTGCGTACAAAGGCATACACGCCAGCATGATACCGAATACCACGACCGAAAGTACCGGGATGGCTACGGCAAATATCAGAGCGCATTTAACATCTATAAAAAATGCCATCACCATGGCTCCGAACACAATGAACGGGCTGCGCAGCACCAGTCTCAGAGCCAGATTTATCCCATTCTGTACCTGGTTTATATCACTCGTCATCCTGGTTATGAGCGTATCGGTTCCCAGTACGTCAAGTTCGGAATATGAAAAAGTCTGGATGTGATCAAACAGAGCCTGTCGTATATCGGTTGCCACTCCCACGCTTGCTCTGGCAGCAAACCATTGGGCAGTAAACGAAAACGCGACTCCCAGCACTGCCAGGAAAGCCAACAGGGCAAAGCAGCGGAGAACATAGCCTTTGTCCGCATTTGCGACACCGGTATTAATGATAGCCGCCACTACCATCGGTACCAGCAGATCCATTCCCGCCTCCAGAAGCTTAAAAGCCGGTGCCAGCACAGACTCTTTTGTATATTTTTTCAGAAATCTCAATACGCTTTTCATACATATCTCCGGATATCCATATCATTTTATTATAACCTTAACACAAAAAAAGCACGTTGGCAAACCATTGTTTTTCTGATATAATCAGTTTTAAGGAGGAGTGTATTATGCTGCTTATCGGTAACGGAAGACTTATCACGCGCAACCCGGACATGCCTTTTATCGAAAACGGAGCCGTAGTCTGTGACGGCAGGCTGATTGTGGAGGTCGGCGAATACTCCGTACTTCGTGACAAATACAAACAGGCTGATCATATCGACGCGAAGGGCGGGCTGATCATGCCCGGCCTCATCAATGCCCACAATCACATCTACAGTGCCATGTCACGCGGCATATCCATCCAAGGCTATGCTCCCAAAGGTTTTCTGGATATTCTTGACGGCATGTGGTGGACTCTCGATCGTCATCTGGATCTTGAAGCGACACGTTACAGCGCCGCCGCCACTTACATCGACTGTATCAGGAACGGATGCACCACTGTCTTTGATCATCATGCCAGCTATGCGATGATCCCGGGCAGTCTGTTTGCCATCGGCGAAGAATCTCTCAAATACGGCATCCGCTCATGCCTTTGCTATGAAACCTCCGACAGGGATGGCCAGGATAAGTGCGATCAGGCTATCAGGGAAAATGTCGATTTTATCAGACATTGCCGTGATCTGCAGGACCCGGAGCTTCTTGCAGGCACCTTCGGGATGCACGCACAGTTTACCCTTTCGGACAAAACACTTGAAAAGTGTGTAGACAGCGCTCCCACAGACTGCGGATTTCATATTCATGTTGCCGAAGGGATCGAGGATCTGCATGATTCCCTGAAAAAACATCACAAGAGAATAGCCGACCGTCTCCACGATTTTGGCATTCTTGGTCCGCACACGATCCTGGGACACTGCATTTACATCAACGAACACGAAATGGATCTGATACGTGATACTGATACCATGGTCGTTCATAACCCCGAATCCAACATGGGAAATGCTGTAGGATGTCCTCCGACTCTGAAGATCATGTCGAAGGGTATTCTGACCGGTCTGGGTACCGACGGATATACCAACGATATGTTTGAGTCCATGAAAGCGGCCAATGTCCTCCACAAACATAATCTCTGTGATCCAACAGTTGCGTGGGATGAAGTTCCCCGGATGCTGTTCGATAACAATGCCCGTATGGCCGCACGCTTCTTTAAAACGCCCATAGGAAAGCTTAAAGATGGATATTCGGCCGATATCATCACTCTCGATTATGATCCTCTTACACCTATGGATGGCACAAACATCAACGGTCATATACTTTTCGGTGTTTCCGGACGATATGTGACATCTACCATATGTGCCGGACGGGTGCTCATGCGTGATCGCATTATTCCCGGATTCGATGAGGAAGAATTCTATGCTCATTGCAGGGAAGTCTCCGGCCGCGTGTGGAAGGCAATCAACTCAAGATGACCGCCGTCACTTCTTCCCGTGTTTTGTGCGCGCAGCCAATGTTTCTTACAAAAGGAGGCCTATATGAGCGACAGAATGAGTCCTGTTTCTTTCAGTAAACTGCTTGAGCAGGTTATATGTGAATATAAAGAGAGCCATACTGTTTTCGGTGTCAGAAAGCTGCATCGTATAAGCAGATCCAATCCGCTTTATGATATCTTCGATGAAACTCCGGAAATGCCCTTTGGTCCTGCCGCCGGTCCGAATACTCAGCTGGCGCAGAATATCGCAGCCGCTTACTTTGCAGGCAGCCGTTTTTTCGAGCTCAAAACTGTTCAGAAGCTTGACGGCGAGGATCTGCCGGTATCCAAGCCCTGCATTCTTGCCGAAGATGAGGGTTACAATGTGGAATGGTCCACTGAGTTGACCGTTCCCGATGCCTATAAGGAATATGTTAAGGCGTGGTGGCTGTGTAAGATAATGGCTGTCGAACTTGAGCTTGGTTCGCCTGACGGTTTTGTTTTCAACATGAGCGTGGGTTATGACCTGGAAGGGATAAAAACTCCCAAGATCGACGCATTTATCGAAGGACTTAAATGTGCATCCGGAAAATCCCCCTATAGCGCCGGGATCTGGGAGGAGTGCTGCAACATTTCCATAAATGCGGTTAACACCGGACTTCTTAAAAAATTCACTTTACATGATATAGACAGCATTTCAACAAATATATGCCGTTCAGCGACCTTATCTACCCTGCATGGCTGTCCGGCGGAAGACATCGAGCGTATAGCCTCATATCTTCTTACGGAAAAGAAACTGCATACTTTTATCAAGCTTAATCCAACCCTGCTCGGATACGATCAGGCGCGCTGCATACTTGATGAAATGGGTTACGGATATGTACAGTTCGGAAGTTTCCATTTTGAAGATGATCTGCAGTATGATAAGGCAGTCCCCATGCTTAAGCGTCTGCAAGCGCTTGCGGATAATGAAGGACTTGAATTCGGAGTAAAGATCACAAATACATTCCCGGTTGACATCAAAAGAAACGAACTGCCGGGCAACGAAATGTATATGTCCGGGCGCGCGCTGCTTCCTCTGTCGCTTTCGGTTGCCGAAAAGCTTTCCCGTGACTTTGGCGGCAGATTACGCATCAGCTATTCAGGAGGTGCCGATGCGTACAATATTCTCAGTATTTTCCGTACCGGAATATGGCCTATAACCTTTGCTACCACCATATTAAAACCGGGTGGTTATAATCGCATAGCTCAGATCGCCGGTCTTTTCGACCCTGATACGCTTTCCGGCCCTGACAGCAACAAGGCTTATGAGCGTATCCATAACCATTTTCAGGGGATCGATGTTGATGGACTGTCAGATCTTCTTGAGCACGCAAAAGCTGACCCTCATCACACCAAACCTGTCAAAACAGCCATCCATCGGAAAAGTTCCAAAAAACTGCCTTTATTTGACTGTTTTATGTCTCCCTGCTCGGATACCTGTCCTATCGGTCAGGATAT
This sequence comes from Lachnospiraceae bacterium, assembly GCA_024698555.1. Lineage (GTDB taxonomy): Bacteria > Bacillota > Clostridia > Lachnospirales > Lachnospiraceae > RUG11977. The sequence continues at coordinate 19,293 of JAILRI010000219.1, read as the reverse complement.
CACAGCATATATGCGGCTGGTTAATGAAGGACGATTTCTTGATGCTCTTAAAGTCATTATCCTGAAAAACCCACTGCCCAATATTACAGGAACGATCTGCGCTCACCCCTGCATGGGCGGATGTACCCGCAGGTTCTATGACGCTGCTGTTGATATCAGAAGTAAGAAACTGACCGCAGCCCGTAACGCCAACACCGCTCTTGAAAAATATCTGGGTGATATAAAGCTCCACAGCATAAGATCCAACGGCATTAAGGTTGCTGTTATAGGTGCCGGACCGGCCGGTATAGCCTCGGCTCATTTCCTTGCCAGAGCCGGTTTTGAGCCTGTTGTGTACGACAAACGGGAAAGCGGCGGCGGTACTGTAGCTCATGTTATCACCGAGCAGCGCATCCCCAGAGAAGCGATAACTCAGGATATCGCATTTGCTGCCGCTCTGGGAGCACGATTCGTCTATGGAAAAGAGATACATATTCTGGATGAGCTTAAAAAAGAAGGCTTCCGGTATGTCATAGTATGTGTCGGTGCCGGTAAAGCCGGAGCATTGAATCTTTCGGGAGATGGCAAAACCAATGTCATCAACGCCATCGAATTTCTTGAGCGTGTAGTAAGTCACGATCCCACTCTGGATCCCGGTCAGAATACGGCTGTCATTGGCGGAGGCAATACTGCCATGGATGCCGCCAGAGCTGCCAGGATGCTTCAAACCGAGGCAGGCAAGTCCGGTCGCGTGTTCATAATATATCGCCGTGATAAGGGCAATATGCCGGCGGATGTTGAGGAACTTGAACTGGCTCAGAATGAAGGAGTGGAATTCAAAGAGCTTCTTTCCCCCTTTGCCTTTACCGATGGCAAGCTGTTCTGCAAAAAAAATGTTCTGGGTGAATATGATGCTTCCGGAAGGCGTTCTCCCGTTGAAACCGAAGAGATCGTTTCATTTCCGGTAGATACGGTTATCGTAGCTGTAGGTGAAAAGATCGATACTGCCCTTTACGAAGAACTGGAGATAGATGTTGACGGAAAAGGTCTTCCTGTTACCGATGAACATGGTCAATCAAGCGTTGACTGTGTTTACATAGCAGGCGATGGCCTTAAGGGTCCCGCAACGATCGTTGAAGCCATACGAGATGCGTCTGTTGCCGTTACTGATATCATGCGCCGATGCGGCATTAATACAGACGATAATCCGATCATTGCCGAGGCACGTTCTATTATCACAAAGGTAAGTTCAGGCGCTGATACGGATTCGCTTTGTGCCAGAAAAGGCCTCTTAAAACTAAGTGACGATGAATGTCCTGATCTGTGCCTTGGATGTGACAAAGTTTGCGAAAACTGTGCTGACGTCTGTCCCAACCACGCAAATATCGCTATATCTGTTCCTTCAGCAAAAATGCCGCAGATCATACATATCGACCGTCTGTGCAACGAATGCGGAAATTGCGCGAACTTTTGTCCATATACCGGACGCCCGTATAAAGATAAGCTGACACTGTTCAGCGACCTTAAGTCATTTACCGAAAGCGATAATCAGGGATTCATCCTTCTGGACAGAGAAAACAGAACCTTCAGAGTCAGGTTCGAAGGTACCGTTACAGACGAAGAACCCTTTTCCGGCTTCTGCAGCCTGCACGAGCCTCTCGCTGACCTGATCAGAACACTTTACAGCGAATATAGCTATCTTTTTTAATCAGTCAGTAAAAAACAAAGGGTGCCGCACTTTTGATGCGACACCCTTTGTTTATTTATTTTGTAATACTGTACTGATCCTTTCGATGAACGACAGCTTCACGTTTTATTCGGGGATCATGGTAGCAGAGCCGTACGCGTTCTCCCACTTCTCAAGACGCTCATCAATGATAGCCTGTCCGCCTGCTGCTAGATAATCAGCCATACCGCTGTCCCAAACGGTATCGAAATCTGCCTCAGCTGCTGCTACAGCCTTGTCAAAGGTAGATCTCTGGATGCCGGTAAGTGAATCTCCGATACCAACCTCGGCGTCAATAGTTCCAAGATCGATGGAAGTAGGATACTTCGCGTCATGGAGTGATATATTGATAGCATTTACAACATCTTCAGGATCAACATTCGCATAGCTGTAAGCCATGGACTTGATGGTAAGGTCATCGGAAGCAAGACGCAGACCGTTGGTAGTCATGGTCAGGTCGATATTGTAGCCTGAATTGGGCTTAGCTGCTGCATGAGCATCATCGGGAGTAAGCATGGTTACCACACCGTTGGCATCCTTTGAGTGAGTGATGCCTTCATCGCCGATCTGCAGATATTCAACATTAGCCGAATCAGAGATGAAATCAAGGTAAAGCATGCTTGCTAAAGGCTCAGTATTGGTAGCGGGGAAGAATATCTTTCTGTCGGAACCAACCGCGCTGTAGAGATACTTGGTGTGCTTGCCGCTTGCATCCTCAAAAGGATCAACTGCAACGAACTTTGCATCAGGTCCAACGATCTGTGACAGCTGGTAGTTGATGCCGTCCTCGCCATTTCTGAACACAAGGTCATAGTTCTGGGTATAAGCGCCTACATAGCCGGCCTTGAGGTAATCGTCAAGGGTAGTGTCTCCGCTCTGGTACAGAGCAAAATCGTTCCAAAGGAGACCCATATTATACCACTTATTTAAGATCCTGATAGCTTCCTTGGTGCCGGGCATCGTGAATCTTCTGTCATCAAATCCGTAAACAAACTGATCCTTGTCAGAGATGTTGGGATCAAGCTTGGACTCGATAAGACCAGCAGCGGTCCAGCCTACGTCTTCGGTTACAGCGTAGCAGATCTGCTTGTTGGCATCAGAACCAAGAAGAGTAGAAGCATTCTCCTTGAATGCTACGAGCATATCTTCAAACTGCTGGGTAGTGGTAGGAGCAGAAAGACCAAGAGCGGTCAGCCAGTCCTGACGTACGAAGGTAACTATACGCTCAGTAGCGTTTCTCTTACCCTCGATGGCGATAATGGTTCCGGTTGCGGGATCCTTACGATAGTAAAGACCTGTGGAGCCAAGCCAGTTCCAAAGGTTAGGGAACAGACCCTTGTATTCTTCGGTAAGGTACTCTGACATATCCAGGATACCGCCCATATCAGCGTATGCCTGTACAGTGGGGAAGCTGTAGGAATAGCAGATGTCGGGAGCATCATTTGCGGCAAGCAGGGCGTTGATCTGATCGACCTCGGTCCAGCGGGGAACTGCCACAAACTCTACTTCAACATTGTACTTCTCAAGCATACCCTTTTTGATGTAATCGGTGTACATGTTGTCATTGGCAGGAGTTCCGCCGTCACGGTCATAAACCTCAACGGTGATGTGTTTTGTCTCAGGGAACTTTCCTCCGACAAGCTGTCCGTTGGTCAGAACTTCGATCTCATCCTTGTCCTCGATAGCTACAGCAGGAACATCCGTAGGAGTAGGATCGGGCTTTTTGGTAGGCGTGGAATCATCTTTCTTTTCCGGTGCCTTGGTTGCTTCAGTCGTGTCGGCTTTCTTGCCGCCATCGTCTGTCTTCTTTGCGCATGCCGCCAGAGAGAAGGTCATGCACAGAACGAGTAACAATGCAATAATTTTTTTCACTTCACAAACCCTCCATATTTTATTTTTTATGAATGAACGGATACCCCCTGTATCCGCTTATTCCGCAGTTCAATCACCTTTGCGGGATTTAAGTCCCACAATAAGGCTTACGATCACAAGCACTACGATCAATAAGATCAATATCTTTCCAATAAGCGTCATAGCTTCAGTTCTCCCTTACTCCTTCACTGCTCCCAGCGTAACTCCGTGAATGAAATACTTCTGCAGGAAAGGATAAACCACCAGTATAGGAACGGTAGAGAACATAACAATTGCTGATTTAATAGTGTCATTCAGACCGGGCGTTGAAAATCCCTCCTGTGCGGACAGATCCGACTGGCTTTTTAATATATTGTACAGATAATACTGCAAAGGATACAGATCCTCACGCTTGTTATTGATATACATCAGAGCGTCGGAATAGCCGTTCCATCGTCCAACCGCATAGAAAAGAGCCAGCGTGGCAAAAACGGGTTTGGACAGCGGCAGATATATCTTCCAAAGTATGGTCAGATAGCTGGCTCCGTCTATTTCGGCAGATTCCCTGAGCGACTCAGGAATGCCGTAGAAGAAGCTTCGCATGATGATCATGTTATATACCGAAAGGCAGCTGGGAATGATCAGAACCAATGCGTTGTTGAGCAGTCCCAGTCTCTTCATCAGCAGGTAGTTGGGAATGATACCCGCATTGAAGAACATGGTGATCGTGATCATCACGTTGATCAGAGCGCGTCCCCTCAGCTTGTGGTAGATCAGCGGATACGCGCATATCGCGGTCATAAACAGCGAAACAAATGTGCAGACAAAAGTAAGGAATATCGTCCAGAAAAATGACCTGACATACTTCGCGTTGCCAAAAACATAGCTGTAAGCCACAAGGTTGAATCCCTTCGGGAAAATAGTAACCTCATGCTTTATCAGAGCTTCCGTGCTGGAAAATGATCTGGCTGCAAGGTTCAGCATCGGTATCAGACAGATCAAAGTTACCAGAACACATATAAAAACGAATACCCAGTCTCCTATCCGGCTCTTGTTAGATTTGATCATATCACCAGATCCCCCTTTCTCCCAGCTTCCTTGAAATAAAGTTGGCGGTCATCAGGAAGAACACGCCCACTACAGACTGGAAAAGTCCTACTGCCGTAGTCAGGGAATACTGTGCCGCGAGGACACCCTTTTTATATACATACGTGGAGATAACTTCCGCAGTGTTGAGCACCAGCGGGTTCTGCATGGCAAAAGGCCTGTCGAAGCCGCCGCCCAGAATATTTCCGAGATTCATGATCAGCAGTACCACTATAGTCGACTTGATGCCCGGAAGCGTTACATGCCACATCTTTTTAAAACGACCTGCTCCGTCAACTGAAGCAGCTTCATACAATTCGGGATTGATACCTGCGATAGCAGCCAGATATACTATGGAGCCCCATCCGAAATTCTGCCATACTCCCAGGAATACATATGTTACTACCCAGAGCTTTTCATCTCCGAGGAACGGAACAGATGCTCCGCCCAGCTTATTGAAGAGAATGTTCAGCAATCCATCGGATGTAGCGAATATTCTTAACGAAAGACTGTAAATGATGACCCATGAAAGGAAATGGGGCATATATGCCACTGTCTGAACAACCTTTTTAAACCTGGTAAATACGAGTTCATTAAGGATCAGGGCGAAAATGATGGGGGCCGGAAATCCCACAACAAGATCCAGTACATTAAGAACTATCGTATTCTTTAACGCACGTGTGAACTGATTGTCCTGAAATGCCTGTTTGAAATAAAAGAAGATATCTGTTTCTTTCTTTTTGTTGACTGCCCAGGGCATTTCCCATACGGGCTTGTTTATCATGTATTTTTTAAATGCGGTGATGATATACTCCATCGGCCCGTATCTGAATATAATAAAATAGACAATAGGAATAAACAGCAAAAGATACAGCTGCCAATACTTCTTAAAACTCGACTTCCATGAAAGCCGCGTATTTGCAACCGCCTTTATCGATTTATTCTTATCGTCCATACTCTTGCGTTTTGCCATTGTAAACCCCTTACATCAACAATATCGCTATAACAGACATTTCCATAACATGATTGTAATCTCTTACAGTATTTTTGTCTAGTTGATATTTGCAATTGGATTATCATATATTGGTATATTTATCTAACTAACAATCAATAAAATCCTTTAATAAGGATATTTATATTATGATATGTTTTCATTTAGCGCAAGACAAAACGGCTCGTCCCACAGGATGTATAAATACGCATCCTGAGACGAGCCGATAAACTAATTCATATTATTTAACGATCCGGAAAATGATCAGGCTTTACCATCAGAACCAAGTACATTCTTGATCTTATGAGCAACCATATCCTTAACAGCCTGACGGGCGGGCTTTAAGTACTGGCGGGGATCAAAATGATCCGGATGCTCTGCAAAGTACTTACGGATATTACCGGTCATGGCAAGACGGATATCAGAATCAATATTGATCTTGCAAACTGCAAGCTGAGCTGCCTTACGGAGCTGCTCTTCCGGAATACCCACTGCATCGGGCATATTACCGCCGTAAGTATTCACCATCTTTACAAATTCCTGCGGAACTGAAGATGAACCATGAAGAACTATCGGGAAACCGGGCAGTCTCTTGATGCACTCCTCAAGAACGTCAAATCTGAGCGGAGGGGGAACAAGGATGCCATCTGCATTTCTGGTGCACTGAGCTGCTGTGAACTTATATGCGCCATGTGAAGTTCCGATAGCGATAGCGAGTGAATCGCAGCCGGTCTTGGTCACAAAATCCTCAACTTCTTCGGGACGGGTATAGGATTCCTTACCTGCCTCCACGACAACCTCATCCTCGATGCCGGCAAGTGTTCCGAGCTCAGCTTCAACTACAACTCCATGCTCATGAGCATATTCTACAACCTTCTTGGTCAGAGCGACATTCTCATCATAAGGTTTGGAGGAAGCATCAATCATGACTGAAGTAAAACCGCCGTCGATACAATCCTTGCACAGCTCAAACGTATCACCGTGATCAAGGTGAAGAGCTATAGGAATATTGGGATGTTCGATAACCGCAGCCTCAACCAGTTTAACAAGGTAAGTATGATTGGCATACGCACGGGCACCCTTGGAAACCTGAAGGATAACAGGGCTGTTAAGTTCATCGGCAGCCTCGGTAATACCCTGAACGATCTCCATGTTGTTTACATTGAAAGCTCCAATAGCATATCCGCCATTGTATGCTTTCTTGAACATTTCTTTTGTTGATACTAATGCCATAAAAGTATCCGTCCTTTCTTAAACATTTTGTATTAATGATTATAACACAATCAGTTATAAGAGCAAGAATTATTTGGAAACACTTTATCCAGCGTTTTCAGTTCTCGCCGTCATCGGGAATAAAATCATCAACATCCCCTTCTCCATCCTCATCGTCAAAGATCTCACCATCATCCATGAAATCATCTTCATCGTTCAGGTCAAAATCATCATCGGCGCTGAAGAAATCACCTTCCTGAGTATAATCGCTGAAATCATCGAATTTCTCTTCCGGTTCTTCCTGATCTGTGCTCAGATGTACATTGCGATACTGCTTCATTCCTGTTCCGGCAGGGATCAGTTTTCCGATGATAACATTCTCTTTAAGTCCGATCAGTGGATCGACCTTGCCATGGCTTGCTGCCTCGGTAAGTACCTTGGTAGTCTCCTGGAAGGAAGCTGCAGACAGGAAGGAATTGGTCGCAAGAGCAGCCTTAGTGATTCCCAGCATGGTCTGCTTGCCATCTGCAGGCTGTTTACCTTCGGCGATCATCTTTTCGTTCATTTCCTCATAGTCAAGGATATCAACCATGCTGCCGGGCAGAAGATCCGTATCACCGTTGTCTTCTATGCGGATCTTTTTAAGCATCTGACGAACAATGACCTCTATATGCTTGTCATTGATCTCAACACCCTGCAGACGGTAAACACGCTGAACCTCTCTGATCATATAATCCTGAACCGCGCGTACACCCTTGATCTTCAGGATGTCATGAGGATTGACCGAACCTTCGGTAAGCTCATCTCCGGCTTCAAGTATCTGACCGTCGGTAACCTTTATACGAGATCCGTAAGGGATCAGATATGCCTTTGACTCAGCATTGTCAGGATCCTTTGATGTAATGACTATCTCGCGCTTTTTCTTTGTGTCGCGTATCTGAACCTCTCCGCCGAATTCAGCGATGATCGCAAGTCCTTTAGGTTTACGCGCCTCAAAAAGCTCCTCTACACGGGGAAGACCCTGTGTGATATCACTTCCAGCAACACCTCCCGTATGGAAGGTACGCATGGTCAGCTGTGTACCGGGCTCGCCTATTGACTGGGCAGCTATGATACCTACTGCCTCACCAACCTGAACCGGCTCACCGGATGCCATGTTCGCGCCATAACACTTTGCGCATACGCCTGAATGTGAACGGCATGTAAGAGCGGTCCTGATCTTAATGGAAGCTCCGAGTCCTGCCTTAACGGCTGCTTCCTGTCTTTCAAGCGCATCCTTTTTCTTTATCTCGTCGGTTTCCGCATCGGGATTGATGCCGTTTTCCTTGCACCACTTGATCGACGCTTCCCTGACAGCCTTGGTCTCAAGTATCGCGGAAGCACGTCTGGGCGTGATCATGTGATTCCTTGCAACTATCACATGGCCTTCATCATCAAGGATATCATTGCACGCAAACCTTCCCGTGATACGGTCCTTAAGTGACTCAATTACCTCCGCTCCGGCTGAAAACGCCTTAACTTCCATGCCGGGGATTTCCTCTGCGCCTTCGCAGCAGTCATCCTCTCGGATAACAATCTCCTGGGACACATCAACCAGACGACGGGTCAGATATCCTGAGTCCGCGGTTCTAAGGGCCGTATCGGAAAGTCCCTTACGGGCTCCGTGTGCTGAAATGAAGTATTCCAGAACATCCAGACCTTCACGGAAATTAGCCTTGATAGGCAACTCGATGGTCTTACCTGAAGTATCCGCCATAAGTCCGCGCATACCGGCCAACTGCTTTATCTGTTTTTCGGAACCACGCGCTCCGGAATCAGCCATCATGAATATATTATTGTATTTATCAAGACCGTCCATCAGCTTCTTCTGGATACTCTTGTCAGCTTCCTGCCAGATCTTGATCACGGACTTGTAACGCTCTTCTTCGGTAAGGAAGCCCCTGCGGAATTTCTTGGAAATATCGTTAACGGTATTTTCTGCTTCTGCGATAATGTTCTTCTTTTCCGGAGGAACCGTCATATCCGAAATCGAAACGGTCATGGCAGCTCTGGTGGAATACTTGTATCCGAGGGCTTTGATAGCGTCAAGGGTCTCCGCTGTCATGGTAGCGCCATGAGTATTGATACATTTATCAAGTACTGTTTTAAGCTCTTTTTTCTTAACCAGGAAGTCTACCTCAAGATCAAGGAAGTGCTCCCTGTCTTCTCTGTCTACATAGTCAAGGTCCTGAGGTATAGCTTCGTTGAAAATAAAACGTCCCAGTGTGGTATGAAGAACCTTGGATATCTTTTCTCCCGTAGGAGCAAATATTCCTTCTCTGCGAACATAAATAGGAGCCTGCAGGGTAATGTCACCATTTTCATAAGCAAGGATCGCTTCATTCATGCTCTTGAAATACTTGTTCTCACCGGGGTCGCCTTCCTTCTTCAGAGTCAGGTAATAGATTCCGAGAACCATATCCTGCGAAGGAACTGCAACGGGACCGCCGTCTGAAGGCTTTAAGAGGTTGTTAGGGCTGAGCATGAGGAACCTGGCCTCAGCCTGAGCCTCTACGGAAAGAGGAAGATGTACCGCCATCTGGTCTCCATCGAAGTCCGCATTAAATGCGGTACAAACCAGGGGATGAAGCTTTATGGCCTTACCTTCGACCAGAATAGGCTCAAATGCCTGAATACCAAGCCTGTGCAGAGTAGGTGCACGGTTCAGCATAACAGGATGCTCTCTGATGACATCCTCCAGAACGTCCCATACCTCACGGTCCAGACGTTCCACCTTCTTCTTGGCTGCTTTTATATTATTGGCGATATTTCTCTCTACCAGCACCTTCATAACAAAGGGCTTAAACAGCTCGATAGCCATTTCCTTAGGCAAACCGCACTGATAGATCTTAAGCTCGGGACCCACAACGATAACCGAACGACCCGAATAATCGACACGTTTACCAAGCAGATTCTGACGGAAACGTCCCTGTTTACCCTTAAGCAGATCCGAAAGGGACTTGAGTGCCCTGTTGCCGGGGCCGGTTACCGCACGGCCTCTACGGCCGTTATCGATCAGAGCGTCAACCGCTTCCTGAAGCATACGCTTCTCGTTACGCACGATGATCTCGGGCGCGCCCTGCTCCAAAAGCTTTCTTAATCTGTTATTTCTGTTAATGATACGTCTGTACAGGTCATTTAAGTCTGAAGTCGCAAAGCGGCCGCCATCGAGCTGTACCATAGGACGCAGGTCGGGAGGAAGCACCGGAACCGCATCCAAGATCATCCACTCAGGCTTGTTTCCTGATTCGCGGAAAGCTTCTACCACCTCAAGTCGCTTCAATATCCTGGCGCGCTTCTGACCTGTTGAATCCTTGAGTTCATCCTTCAGTTCAGCCGATTCCTTCTCCAGATCGATAGCCTGAAGAAGCTCCTTGATAGCTTCGGCACCCATTCCGGCACGGAAAAACTTGCCGGGATAGTTTTCCAGCGCTTCGTTATACTCACGCTCGGTAAGCACCTGCTTATACTGAAGATCGGTATCACCCTTCTCCAGCACTACATATGCTGCAAAATAAAGTATCTTTTCCAGAGCTCTGGGAGAAATATCAAGTATCAGACCCATACGGCTCGGAATGCCTTTGAAATACCAGATATGGGAAACAGGAGTCGCAAGCTCGATATGCCCCATTCTCTCACGCCTAACCGAAGACTTGGTGACCTCAACACCGCAGCGGTCACAGATAATACCTTTAAAGCGTATCTTCTTGTATTTTCCGCAATGGCATTCCCAGTCCTTTGATGGTCCGAAAATCTTTTCGCAGTACAATCCATCCTTTTCAGGCTTTAATGTACGATAGTTAATGGTTTCAGGCTTTTTAACCTCGGCTCTGGACCATTCACGAATCTTCTCCGGAGAAGCAAGTCCGATGCGTATTGACTCGTAATTCACTTCTTTGGTTGTGTTTTCCGAATTTATATTGGATTCCATCATCTGATCATCCTTTCGCATAATTGGATAATTTGTTTTTACTCGTCGTCGCCTTCATCACTGAAATCATCCGTATCACCCATGTCAACGGTATAATCGTCAAAGGTAAAGTCATCATCGAAATCTGAATTCTGATTGGCGAGATCACTTGAATCGATCTCAAAGAATCCGTCATTCTCATAATCATCATAGTCCTGTTTGAAGGTATCATTACCCTCATCCCAAACCTTACCTTCTTCGCCGGAGTAATCGACATCCTCTCCGAGTTTGACTTCTTCGCCGTTTTCATCAAGTACCGTAACATCAAGCGCCAGCGATTGAAGCTCTTTCAAGAGCACCTTGAAGGACTCCGGTATACCAGGCTCCGAAATATTGTCACCCTTTATGATGGCTTCATAGGTCTTTACACGGCCGTTTACATCATCGGACTTGTAGGTCAGAATCTCCTGAAGCACATGAGCAGCGCCGTATGCTTCCAGAGCCCAAACCTCCATCTCACCGAAACGCTGTCCGCCGAACTGTGCCTTGCCGCCGAGAGGCTGCTGTGTAACGAGTGAGTAAGGACCGGTTGAACGAGCATGGATCTTATCGTCAACCAGATGGTGGAGCTTCAGATAGTGCATGAAACCAATGGTAACGGCTCCATCGAAATATTCTCCGGTTCTTCCGTCGCGCAGGCGAACCTTACCGTCACGATTGATCGGAACTCCTTCCCATTCCTTGCGGTAATCCTGATTATCTATAAGATACTGCATGGTTTCCTTGTCGAGAACTTTCTTGTATTTCTTTTCAAATACCTCGATAGGAGTATTAACGTAATCATTGGCCATCTCCAGCGTATTCATGATGTCTTCCTCGTTTGCACCGTCAAATACCGGAGTGGAGATATTAAATCCAAGTACCTTTGCCGCCAGGGACAGATGGATCTCAAGAACCTGTCCGATGTTCATACGGCTGGGCACGCCCAGAGGATTGAGAACGATATCAAGAGGACGTCCGTTGGGCAGGAAAGGCATATCCTCTACAGGAAGCACGCGGGAAACAACACCCTTGTTTCCATGGCGGCCTGCCATTTTATCGCCGACCTGGATCTTACGTTTCTGAGCTATATATACACGTACCTGCTTATTGACACCCGCAGGAAGTTCATCGCCGTTCGCCCTTGTAAATACTTTCGCGTCTACAATGATACCAAATTCGCCATGAGGAACCCTGAGGGAAGTATCCCTGACTTCTCTTGCCTTCTCTCCGAAAATTGCCCGAAGCAGCCTTTCCTCAGCTGAAAGCTCAGTCTCTCCCTTAGGTGTAACTTTACCAACCAGAATATCTCCGGCTCTTACTTCAGCACCTATACGGATGATTCCGCGCTCGTCCAGATCCTTGATCGCGTCGCCGACGCCCGGAACATCACGTGTGATATCCTCAGGGCCAAGCTTTGTATCTCTGGCTTCTGCTTCATATTCTTCTATATGGACTGATGTATATACATCCTCTTTGACCAGTCTTTCGCTGAGCAGAACCGCATCCTCGTAGTTATAACCTTCCCAGGTCATAAATCCGATGAGCGGGTTTGTACCCAGAGCCAGTTCGCCAAAGGATGTCGAAGGTCCGTCCGCAATAACGTCTCCGGCCTTGACCTCGTCGCCCTTGTTAACGATAGGCTTCTGGTTGATACATGTTCCCTGGTTGGAACGTGTAAACTTTAACAGCTTATATTCATCTCTTGTTCCGTCAGCCTTACGGATCACGATCTCATTGGCCGTGGAACGTTCAACCTTTCCGTCATTCCTTGCGATAACGCAGACTCCTGAGTCTACAGCGGTCTTATGTTCCATACCTGTTCCAACGACCGGAGCTTCGGTCCTGAGCAGCGGTACTGCCTGACGTTGCATGTTTGAACCCATCAGGGCACGGTTGGCGTCATCGTTCTGCAGGAACGGTATTAGGGCTGTCGCTACCGAGAATACCATCTTGGGCGATACATCCATGAAATCGACCCTGGTCTTCTGGAACTGTGATGTCTCCTCCTTGAAACGTCCGGAAACATTGTCATTGAGAAAGTGTCCTTCGTCATCAAGCTTTGTATTCGCCTGAGCCACTACATATTTATCTTCTTCATCCGCCGTCATATAGACTACTTCATCAGTAACACGAGGGTTAGCGGGATCCGACTTATCGACCTTACGGTAAGGAGCCTCTATAAAACCGTACTCATTGATACGTGCATAGCTCGCAAGGGAGTTGATCAGACCGATATTGGGACCTTCCGGAGTCTCTACGGGGCACATACGTCCGTAATGTGTATAATGAACGTCACGTACTTCGAATCCGGCACGGTCACGTGAAAGACCTCCGGGACCCAAAGCGGAAAGCCTTCTCTTATGAGCAAGCTCACCCAGCGGGTTATGCTGATCCATGAACTGTGACAGCTGCGAACTTCCAAAGAATTCCTTAACCGCAGCAGTTACCGGTTTGATATTGATCAGAGACTGCGGACTTACGGTATCGGTATCCTGAGTGGTCATTCTCTCGCGTACTGTCCTTTCCATACGCGACAGACCGATACGGTACTGATTCTGAAGCAGCTCGCCCACACATCTGATACGGCGGTTTCCCAGATGATCGATATCATCCTTGAATCCGATGCCGTATTCAAGGTGAAGATTATAGTTTACAGAGGCAAAAATATCCTCTTTTGTAATATGCTTGGGAATGAGCAGATGAACATTTTTCTTTATCTGTTCCTTAAGTTCTTCCTTCTTGTACCCTGCATCAAGCAATTCCTTAAGTGCCGGATAATAAACATTTTCATTTACACCGAGCAGCTCAACCTTCATTTCGTCAGTACATTTGAAAGGAAGATACTGTGCCATATCGACCATCATGTTTGAAAGGATCTTTACATTATGTTCCTCTGTCTGAACCGTGATCGAAAAAACAGCGGCATTCTGTATCTTATCCGCAAGCTCATAAGAAACATTGTCACCGGCTTCAGCGATCACTTCTCCGGTCGAAGGATCAACAACATCTTCGGCGAGAGTACAGCCTACTATACGGTTATGAAGATGAAGTTTCTTGTTGAATTTATAACGCCCTACTTTAGCAAGATCATATCTGCGCGAATCAAAGAACATGGCATGAACAAGGCTTTCCGCGCTCTCTACGGACACAGGCTCGCCCGGACGTAATTTCTTATATAACTCCTTGATACCTCCCTCATAAGAATCCTCTTCCGAAGGGTCTTTAAGGAAGGAGGCCTCCAGTTTGGGTTCCTCGCCAAACATATCCCTGATGGACTGGGCAGTACCGAGTCCCAATGAACGCAGGAAAACAGTGATCGGAACCTTGCGGTTACGGTCAACACGCACGAAGAAAACATCATTGGAATCAGTTTCATATTCCAACCATGCGCCGCGGCTCGGGATAACAGTACATGCGAACAGCTTCTTTCCCAGCTTGTCGTGAGTGATCTCATAATATATACCTGGCGACCTTACCAGCTGGCTTACGATAACACGTTCCGCGCCGTTTATAACAAATGTTCCGGTGTCGGTCATAAGCGGAAAATCACCCATGAAGAAAGGTTCCGTACGGAAGGTATCGTCCTTATCTTTATTGAGCAGTCTTACCTGAACCTTTAAGGGTGCCGAATATGTCGCATCCCTCTCTTTGCATTCCTCGATCGTATACTTGATCTCATCCTTGCACAGCTTGAAATCAACGAATTCCAGGCTGAGCTTGCCATTGAAGTCCTCAATGGGAGAAATATCGCGGAATGCCTCTTTCAATCCTTCTTCAAGAAACCATTCATACGATTTTTTCTGAACTTCAATGAGGTTGGGCATCTCGAGGACTTCTTTCTGCTTCGAGTAGCTCATTCTTACGCCTTTGCCAACGTGTGTGGGGCGTATTCTGTTTTTTTCAATCATTGATAAAATCACCTCTCGAAAGAATTTGTAAGACTGCGAATTTTCGCACAAAAGCCACAAGACAACGACCATTTTCCAAATTCAGTCTTCGCCTCGTGTCAGTTGATAAAAAATTTCAAGAAAGTCTTTGCAATTTATCCACAATGTGATATAATATACATATATGTCACCTTGACGGACAAAACCGCATTTTTCATAATAACAAAAAAAAAAACAAACTGTCAACCGAAATTTTCGGTTGGCAGTCGTTTTTTTCTAAATTACTACATTCTTTTTAGATCAATTATTTCTTCCATGCATCATACTGCTTCTGGAACTCAGCAAGAACATCTTGATATCCGGCTTCGTCAAGAGCTGCCTGATAAGCTGCTATGGTAGCGTCAACATCAGCAACTGCTACACCACCGAGCTCAAGCGGGAACCCGTACTCTTCGAATACGTTCTTGCAAGCGGTGAACTGTGCGTCAACAGGGCTCTTGTCGAAACGGAAGCCTGCTGCGCAGGAAGTATTTGCGCCGCCATTGAAGCTCTTGTACAGCTCAGCCTTGTTAGCGGGCTCGTTGTCAACAGGAGTTACAACTGTAGCACTTGCGGACTCCCACATGGAGTGGTTGTACTTCTCGGAAGTCTGCTTAACCTGATGATTTGCGTCATAGGTGAAGTCCTCGCCCTCGATACCGAAAGTATAGATATCGGCAAGCTTGGAATCGGTGTAAAGAAGACCCATGAACTTGATGCATGCCTCAGCCTCTGCAGGAGTGCTGTTTGCGGTTACGCAGTAGCATGAACCAAGAGCTGAAGTAGAGTGAGCCCACCTGTCGGTGATCTTCTGCATGGTAACATCCTGGCCGTAACGGGCATCAGCCTCATCATTAACAGGAATATCGGTCCACCACGAAACACCCCAATCCTTAGACTGAGTAGTAGTATCGGTAACGGTCTTTGTTACTTCGTCCTCGGAAATGTAACCAGCCTCAGCCCACTTAGCGATCTGGGTTACATACTCTTTGTACTCAGGAGTCTGGATAGTATTAACAACGCTGTTCGAAGAACGCTCTACAGCTACGAAGTTCGATGTCGAGTCAGCTGTAAAGAAATCAAACTTGTCAAGATAGAACCTGTAGAACATAGCGGTCTTCTGAAGAAGCAGGGGGTACTTGAGACCGTCAGCCTTGCAGTCAGCAAGAATGCTGTCAAGGTCGGCAAGCTTGTTAACCTTGGTGATATCCCATCCGTGAGCATCAACAAGCTCCTGGCGGAACATAAGGTCATAACCTTCTACGTTATCCTTGTATACAGGAATGAAGTAGCTCTTGCCGTCATACTTTGCTGCTTCCCATTGTCCGGCGTCCATAGAGTTGTAAAGGGTCTTGCCTGCATCGCTTGCAAGAAGGTCGCCGATGTCATAAACAGCCTTCATGGGAACCAGATCGTTGGTTCCGATGGTGCCTTCCCATGAAGCAGTCCAAAGGAGGTTGATCTCCTTGTTCGCAAGAGCAAGGTTAGCCTTCTCGGTGTACTCATTGGAGCTGATATCGGTAAGTGAGATCTGAACGCCGATCTTGTCCTTGATATAATCATTGATCGCGTTCTCAACCTTCTTAACCTGATCATTGTCAGGGTTAGCAAGGTTGAAGGTACATCTGTAAAGATTGATCTTTACTACATCGCCAGTTGCAGCGCCGCCGTTGTCTCCGCCCTTGTTGTCGGTCGAAACATTGCCGCCATTGTTGTTGCTGGGCTCGTCAGTACTCTTCTTGGAGCAGCCTGCGAGCAGTGAGAGTGACAGAACAGCCACTAACACGAGTGCCAATACTTTTTTCATAAAAACCTCCACTTAATCTTTTATTTATATCCAAAAGCCTTTTGTCGCGGCCACGAGCCTCTGATCCAGAAACCCACGACCGGAGCTTCAGGCTCCAGATATCGGAATAAAAATGTCAGCCCTTTACGGAACCAACCGTCAGACCTTTGATGAAATACTTCTGAAAGAAGGGATATGCCACCATGATAGGTCCAATTACCACGATAACCGTGGCCATAGTCGAAGAGTACTGTGGGATATTGCCACCCATTGCAGCTTTAACCGCTGCAGGGACATTCACACTGTTGAGCAGGAACTCTATACTCTTCTGGATATTTACAAGTAGCAGCTGAAGCGGCTTCTTGTTGTTGGAATCAATGTACAGCAAGGCGTTCTGCCAGTCATTCCAGTAAGCTGTAGCCATCATGAAACCTACAGCCGCAAGCGAAGGCTTCATAAGCGGAAGCGTGATCTGGAAGAATGTCCTGTAATCACCGGCTCCGTCGATCTTGGCTGCCTCCATCAGTTCATTCGGAATGCTGTTTGCAATGTATGTACGCAGGATGATCACATTCATCGTGGTAACCGTCAGTGGAAGAATGAGCAGGAGCAGGCTGTCCTTCAGGTGATACGTACCTGTAAAAATGATATATGCCGAAAGCTGTCCTCCCTGGAAAAGCATGGGAATGATCAGGTAAACAGACAGGAATTTCGAAAGCCTGAAGCCCGGTCTGGAGATCGAATACGCGTACATGCTCATGATCAGCAGTCCCAAAAGCGTTCCGACAACAGTTATGAATATAGTCACACCGTATGAAGTCGCCAACTGTTTTCCGTATCTCAAAACAGAATTCATGCCATTCATGGACAGTTTCTTCGGGAAGAACGAGAATCCATGCTGGTTGATATACATTTCATCGGTAAACGCACCGATAAAGGTAAGTATTACCGGAAGTCCGCAGAACAACGTATACACAAACAGGCAGAACAAAAGGATGTATTGACCGAGTCCTTTTCTTTCCTTGCGTCCGGAGGACATCATGTCCAAATCTTTTTTAGCCATCTGACTCAACGCCTCCCTTTAGAACAATGCATTTTCAGGAGCAATCTTCCTTACAGCCCCGTTCGCTATCAGCATCATCAGCAGACCCACAACCGACTGGAAAAACGTCGCCGCCGCCGTATAACCAAAGTTGGAACTCTTCAGGATCGAATTAAGAACATATGAATCGATAACCTGCGTCTTCGAAAACAGTATTCCGCTGTTACGGGTAACCTGATAGAACAGACCGGTATCGGATTTCATGATGCCGCCGACTGAAAGAAGAAGCATTACAGTGATCATCGGTATCAGTTCCGGCAGCGTGATATGCCAGATCTGCTGCCATTTGTTGGCACCATCGATCTGTGCTGCCTCATAAAGTCCCGTATCTATACCGGCCAGAACGGACATATAGAGCACCGATCCGTATCCGACGGAATTCCATATTTTTACGATCGTGAGGATGAGCGGCCAGTATGACGCTGTGGAATAGAATCTGACAGCCATACCGAAGGTATTGTTCAGTATACCTGTATCGGTGCTGATAAACGCATATACGATAAACTGAACAGCCGCATAGGAAATAAATACCGGGATGATCATGATAGTCTGCATGACCTTGGCAGATCTCTTGAAAATACACTGGTCGATCGCTATCGCCAGCACTATGTTCAAAAAGGTTCCCAGAATGGTAAAAATCAGATAGTACTTGACAGTGTTCTTGGTCATAGCTACGAAGGTGGTCTTCGAAGCGATCAGATACTTGAAATTATCAAGTCCAATGAATTTGCTTCCGAAAATACCGTCAGCGTAATTGAAATTTTTGAAAGCAACCACCAGACCCACCATGGGTACATACAGGATAAATAACATGATAAGGAATGCCGGAAGCGCCAGTACCACATGTGCCCTGTTCTTCCAAACATTCTCCCAGAATGATTTTGATCTGGACTTTCCCGAAACCGCTACAAATGTATCAGTCTTCTTGCCGTTAGATTTTGCCATTGTTGCCCCCAGAAAGCTAAATCGTTTTCGTAAAAACTAAATCGTTTTCGTAAAGAATATACACCATAATAAACAAATATGCAAGTGTTTTTTTAATATTTTTGTAAATTTTCGTTAAGTCTTTGTTCACAGTTTGTTCATAGCAAGAACTGCCGCATCGTATTAAAGTCTGACGCGGCAGTTGCTGTTTGTATCTGATTATATTTCAACGTTTCAATTTTTCTCGGGCAGCTTCACCTGAATATGCACATCTCTGAGCTGCTTCTCGGTTACCTCGCTCGGAGCTCCGCACATGAGATCCTGAGCGTTGCCGTTCATAGGGAAGGTGATGACCTCGCGGATAGACTCCTCACCCGTAAGCAGCATGATCATGCGGTCTACGCCGGGAGCGGCTCCGGCATGCGGCGGCGCGCCATAGCAGAAGGCGTTGTACATGGCCGGGAATTTGGATTTAACTTCATCTTCGCCTAATCCCACCAGATTGAAAGCCTTGACCATAATCTCCGGGTCATGATTTCTGACTGCGCCGGACGCGGACTCATAACCGTTAATGACCAGATCGTACTGGAAGGCGGTGATAGTCAGCGGATCGATCTCACCCTCTTCGGCTTTTTCCAGAGCTTCAAGCCCCCCATTCGGCATAGAGAAAGGATTGTGGCAGAATTCCAGTTCTCTCGACTCCTCTCCTATCTCATACA
>JAILRI010000150.1 GCA_024698555.1 Lachnospiraceae bacterium | reverse complement strand
GTCATGAGCATCGGCAAGACCTATAAGGAAGCCTTCCAGAAGGCTATCAGGAGTCTGGAAAACGGCAGGTTCGGTCTGGGCTTTGCCAAAAACTATCACGACATGGAGCTTAAGGAGCTGATGGCTCTGCTGCGTGAGCCCTCCAGCGAGAGACAGTTCATCATGTACGAGGCGCTGCGTAAGGGCGCTACCATAGAGGCGCTGTACCAGCTTACCAGGATCAAGATATACTTCCTGGAGCAGATGAAGGAGCTGGTAGAGGAGGAGGAGGTTATCCTTGAGTCCAAGGGGCAGATCCCTCCGGCAGATGTGCTGCGTAAGGCCAAAAAGGACGGCTTCTCGGACAAATATATCGCCGATATACTGGGCATTTCCCAGAAAGAGCTGCGCAACGAGCGTATCCGTCTGGGCATAGTGGAAAAATGGGAAGGCGTGCATGTAAGCGGAACCGTAGACAGCGCCTACTATTTCTCCAGCTATAACATTGAGGGAGATTCGGCACCGCTTAAAGACACAGATAAGAGAAAGATCATGATCTTAGGCGGCGGACCCAACCGTATAGGACAGGGTATCGAGTTTGATTACTGCAGCGTACATGCAGCCCTGGCTCTTCGCAAGCTCGGATTTGAGACCATCATCGTCAACTGCAATCCCGAGACCGTTTCCACGGATTATGATACTTCTGACAAGCTGTATTTTGAGCCGCTTACACTTGAAGATGTACTTTCTATCTACAACGAGGAGAAGCCTGCCGGCGTGATCGCCCAGTTCGGAGGTCAGACGCCTCTTAACCTCGCTGCGCAGCTGCAGATGAACGGAGTAAAGATCTTAGGTACCAGCCCCGAGGTTATCGACCTGGCGGAGGACCGCGACCGTTTCCGCGCCATGATGGAGAAGCTGGAAATACCGATGCCCGAGGCAGGTATGGCTGTCAATGTGGAGGAAGCCCTGGAGACTGCCCGCAGGATCGGTTACCCCGTTATGGTGCGTCCTTCGTATGTTCTGGGCGGCAGGGGCATGGAAGTTGTTTATGATGATGAGACACTTGTAGAATACATGAAGGCAGCAGTCGGTGTTACGCCCGACAGACCCATACTTATCGACCGTTTCCTGCGTCACGCCACCGAGTGCGAGGCCGACGCGATCTGTGACGGCACACATGCCTATGTTCCCGCTGTTATGGAGCATATCGAGCTGGCCGGCATACATTCGGGAGATTCCGCATGTATCATACCTTCGCTCAATCTGTCCAAGAAGATTATTGACACCATAGAGGACTACACCCGCAAGATCGCCGAGGAGATGCATGTTGAGGGCCTTATGAACATGCAGTACGCCATCGAGAATGACAAGGTATTCGTCATCGAGGCGAATCCCCGCGCGTCCCGTACCGTGCCGCTGGTTTCCAAGGTCTGCGATGTCAACATGGTTCCCATCGCGACCGATATCATCACGAAGGATCTGACCGGCAGACCGAGCCCCATACCGGAGCTGAAGGAACGCGATATTCCTTACTACGGCGTGAAGGAAGCTGTATTCCCCTTCAATATGTTCCCTGAGGTAGACCCGATCCTGGGACCCGAGATGCGCTCCACCGGTGAGGTGCTGGGTATCGCGGACAATTTCGGAGAGGCTTATATCAAGGCGTGGGAGGCTACCAAGACCGAGCTTCCTACCGAGGGCATAGCCCTGATCAGTGTTTGCGACCGTGACAAGACCGAGGTGCTGGAAGTGGTGCGTGATCTGGCTGAGGCTGGCTTTAAGTTCGTGGCTACAGGCAGGACCTATGAGCTCATCAAGGCAGCAGGCTTTGATGTTTCCCAGGTTTACAAGCTGAACGCGGGCCGTCCGAATGTCAGCGACGTGATCATCAACCGCGAGGTTTCACTTATCATCAACACCCCCGCAGGCAAGCGCGGAACTACCGACGGAAGCTTCATCCGCAAGTCCGCTATCCGTGAGAAGATCCCGTATCTGACCACCATGGCGGCTGCGAAGGCTGCGGCAAAGGGCATTCTTGCCATAAAGAGGGGACAGGTAAGCCCCATCAAATCATTGCAGGAGCTGCACGCAAGTATCAAATGATCATATTTTTACCATATATTACGGCAGGGACCGGAACAGCCGGTTCCTGCCGTTCTGCTCAATAAAGGATACATTGTGGAGGTTTACGATGGAAGGAAAAGCAATACTTGAGATCAAAGGCTACACCAAGGTCTACGGTGAGGGAAAGAAGGCTGCCGACAACGTCTGTCTGACGGTTGAGGCCGGCGACATCTACGGGTTTATCGGACATAACGGAGCCGGTAAATCGACTACTATCAGAGCTGTAGTGGGAGTACTTGATTTTACCGAGGGGGAGATATTCATCGATGGTCATTCGGTAAAGAATGAAGCTATAGAATGCAAGAAGATCACGGCATATATCCCCGATAATCCGGATCTTTACGAGAACCTGACCGGTATTCAGTATCTGAATTTTATTGCGGATGTATTCGGGATGGATGCTGCCTCAAGGGAGAATGCCATAAAAAAGTATTCAGACCTGTTTGAGATCACTGATTCGCTGGGAGACCTGGTCGGTTCATATTCTCACGGAATGAAGCAGAAGCTGGCGATCATTTCCGCGCTGATACATGAACCTAAGCTGATAGTGATGGACGAGCCTTTTGTGGGACTCGATCCGAAGGCTTCATATACATTGAAGCAGATCATGCATGAGATGTGCGCGAAGGGAACCGCGATCTTTTTCTCGACCCATGTGCTGGACGTGGCAGAGAAGCTCTGCAACAAGGTGGCTATCATCAAAAAGGGGCAGATAGTCTATACCGGCACCATGGAGAAGTTGACCGGTGACAAATCCCTCGAGGAGGTCTTCCTGGAGGTGGAAGGATGAAGGGATCGACTGTAGTATTGCTTAAGGTTCTGATGAGATCCACCAGCCAGTGGAACATATTCAGATACTGTAAGGACAAGAAGAAAAAGGGCCGTGCCATCGGCAATGCTATAGGAATGGCGGTACTGTTCCTGATGCTCATGGCGTATTGTATTTTTTCCTGTATCGGATTCGGCAAAATGGGGCTGACAGGGACGATCCCCGCAGTCTGCGCTATCACGGTTTCATTATTGAACTTCATTTTGACGATCTTTAAAACCAACGGATACCTGTTCGGTTTTAAGGAGTATGACATGCTGATGTCGCTTCCCTTTGAAGCGAAGACAGTGGCCGGCTGTAAATTCCTGTATATGTATATGCAAAGCCTCATCTGGGACATTAGTATATCTGTATCCATGCTCATAGGCTATGGTATCTACGCGAGGCCGAAGCTGATCGTTTACCCGGTCTGGATCGTGCTGTCGCTGTTTCTGCCGGTCATTCCCATGCTGGCAGCGGCATTTATCGGCTTTATCATCACGAAGATCAGCGCGGGCTTTAAAAAGAACAGTATCGTACAGACGATCCTGGTGTTTATTTTTGTATGTCTGGTCATGGCTTCGAGGTTTGTTATCGAGGCGACAGTCAGAAATGATCAGATACAGGAGGCTTTAGAGGGAATCGACGCCGCCCTTGGCAGGTATCTGAAGTTCTACCCGCCCGCGGTCTGGTTTTCCGACGCGGTAGTTTCGTTAAAGGTTTCCGGCATGTTATTGCTTGTTGGGGTATCCGTACTGCTCTTTGAGGTGGTGTTCTTTACTGTCGGAAGATCGTACAGGCAGATCAACTCCAAATTAAAGTCCCACGCCGCTTCGAAAAAATATACTATGGGCGGCCTTAAAACAAGAAGCGTGGTTGCTTCCATTGCCCTTAAGGAATTAAGGCGCATGCTCGGCGCCAGCGTATATATGACCAACGTGGCCGTGGGGGAGCTTATGGTGCTGCTGCTCGGTGTGGCTTCGCTGTTTGTCGATCTGGACAAGGTGATCGGGGAAATGTTCGCGGGAGCGCCCATCACGAAGGAAATGCTGTATCCTGCCATACCTTTTATCATCTATTTCTTCATAGGGATGGTGGCTACCACGGCTGTGACGCCTTCACTGGAAGGCAAGAATTACTGGATAGTACAGAGCCTTCCTATCTCTAAAAAAACACTGTATCAGGGCAAGATGCTGTTCAATATGTGCTTCGTGGCTCCCTTCGGCGTATTTGCCGTCATCTGTCTGTGCATTTCCGCAAGGGCGCCCTTCATTACCACTTTACTCGAGATCGTGCTGATCCTGTGCCTCAGCGCGTTTTCCACCGCCTGGGGCTGTGTGTGCGGAGTAAAGCATATACGGCTGGACTGGGAAAATGAGATAGAGGTGGTCAAGCAGGGACCGGCTGTTGCGGCATATCTGCTTCCCAATATGTTTTTGACCATGGCGCTTATCGTGCTGGTAGTGGTTCTGGGCATGCAAATGAACCAGAACCTGATCCTCGGTATTTTGATACTCATCTCGGGCATTCTCGCGGCGCTCAGCTATAAAAAAGCGGTTTCGCTAAAGTAAAAACGGATAGTGAAGCCGGTGAGTGGTTAAGTTTTTTTGTATTCCTGCCGATTAATTGATTATAACGAAAGACTTATGATCAAGGCATGGATGCCGCATAACATTATCTGACGTGAGCCTGGGAAGGAACCCGGTGCTTATGTCCGTAAAGGGAAAAGAGAGGAAACAGGCTTTTGCCTTTCCTGTCTGTTCCTGTGTATATGGGGAGTACATGCCATGAGGATCAGTGATATCTACAACAATACCAATATACATACAAATCCGCAGTATGGAACAGGAGCTGCGGATATTGTGCGTTCACTCGATGACAACGCAGCCGGCGGCAGGCTGTCCGGCGTAAAGAACGGCGACATCATCGAGGGGATGGTAAGCGACATATCGAGGGATACGACGAAGGTATCATTTCAAAATGGGGAATGCGAACTCGCATTTTCGAAGAACAGCATAGACAGGGCGTTTGTCGGTCAGAAGCGTGCCTTTGAGGTGGTTGAAAATACGCCCGGCAAGCTGGTCCTGCGTGACTTAGGCGGGATCGCCGGTGAGATCGATGCCCGCTCCATACAGCGTACCAATGTTGACACGTCTTTAGTAACCATGGCGAATGACTTTGCCGAGACCAACGGCGGCCTGGAAAAAGAGGATGACGGACCGATAGAGAGGCTTACTGACGAGGATTATTCGGAACTGAAGCAGGAAGGCTTCTCTATAGAAGACTTCAAGGCTGAGCGGCTTTCGAAGGCCATAGAACGTATCAAGGCCGGCAGGGCGGCCAAACAGGAGAACATCGAGCAGCAGAGCGAGGAACTGAAGAACGCCTCCGAGGAAGCCAAGCGTAAGGCGGCTGCTTCCGTATCCGCCAGATACGCGTCTTATCAGATCGCTATAGACAAGCTCTATGCCGCCGATATGCCGATCACGGATGCCAATATCGCCGCTGTGGCTTCAGCCATGAGCATGAGCAGCGCCGCATCCGGGATGACAGACTACTCATTTGCGTATCTGATCAAAAATGAACTTACACCAAGCATAAAGAACATATATACCTCCGTATACAGCGGGATAGTGCGGAGCACGCCTGTGGACGATGCTTCCTGGAAACAGCTCGAGGAACCGGCCCGTGTGATAGTCGATGAGGCGAATGCCCTGCTGGGAACAGGTGATCCGGAAAGCGCGCCTGCTTTTGATGCGGCTTTATCCGCGCCTGTGGATACGGAGGATGCCAGATGGATGATCGAGCATGAAATACCGCTGAACAGTACCAATCTGGTGTACAAGAAGGAGTTGGAGGAGCTTAAGGGCAGACCTGTTGATGAGGAGGAAGCCGCAGGACTGGCTGCCGAAGCCCTCGCCCAGGGTGAAAACGCGGATGAGGCGGTACTGATCCCTTCACACCGGACCGTATCGGATAAACCTGCCGGTTCTGTCGGTGAGCAGACGGCGATCTTAAGACTTCAGGAGATCAGGCTTTCGATGACCACCGACTTAAGAGCGGTTGAATCACTCGAAAAGGAGATCGCGGCGCTCAGGGACAGTATCAGGAGCTTTTACGATGATCTGGCCGGGGAGATCGGGGCAGCGGGAGAAGACGCGCAGCTGGCCATGCAGAGTGCTTCCGTGCTCGAGAACATAGCCAATGCGCCTCTTGATATATACAGGACTACCTTCTCGGTGAGGGCGACCATAACCCTTGCCGAACTGGGAACGGCAGGAGAAGGTCTGATCGCTTCTTCGCTGCAGAGTTCACAGGTAGTCACGGTAAGGGCTCTCGCGGAGTATGATGCTTCACAGACTGAGATAAGGACGGATCTGGGCGATTCCATCAGAAAAGCGTTTCGTAATGCCGATGCTCTGGTAGAGCAGGCGGGGCTGGAAGTAAACGATGCCAATCTGAAGGCTGTCAGGATCTT
Organism: Lachnospiraceae bacterium; assembly: GCA_024698555.1. Taxonomy (GTDB): domain Bacteria; phylum Bacillota; class Clostridia; order Lachnospirales; family Lachnospiraceae; genus RUG11977. The sequence continues at coordinate 8,480 of JAILRI010000150.1, read as the reverse complement.
AGGCTACAATTCCATGGAGATAAACGCTGACAGCATCCGCGAGATGAAATATTATGACACGAAGCTTACCGGCATGCTGGAAGGAATGAAGCCTTCCGTAGTCCTTTCCATGATCAGGGACGGTTTCAATCCGCTCGAGCATGATATCGATTCGATCAATGAAGAGATAGGCAGGATCATGGACCGGGAGGGCTATTCTCCCGAGGAGAAATTCAGCTCATTCCTCGTCAGACTCGATCAGGACAACGCGATAAGCGAAAGCGAGAGGGAAGCCTATATAGGCATTTACAGACTGCTGTACCAGATAGGAAAGGATGACGGAGCGGTCATAGGATCGGCGCTTGCGGCGGGCAGGGAGCTGACCCTTAGTAATCTGCTGGTTGAGGCGAGGACCAGATACACAAAGATCGATACGAGGATCGATGACGGGGAAGCCGGAAGCATCACCGGTTATACTAATTCCATATCGGATCAGATCATGGCAGGCTTTGCAGGAAACGGACAGGGCTCGGACAGTAACGCGGCAGGAGGTCAGGCCGGCGAAGACAATGCCGCAGGTAGTAACGCGGCCCGCGCGCAGCAGGTGGTCACCTCTGCCACTGTGCCTGAACTGAGCGCTGATCAGCAAAGGGAACTTGAGTACAATGTCGGGCTGGCAAAGGATGCTATGGACGTTACCGAACCCGCAGCCTGGTCGGATGCCATCGATGAAGACTATGAGAATTTTACCCTGGAACAGGTTACGTTGAGGCTCCAAAATGCCGATAAACAGTATAACAGCGTGACAGGTACCGCTGAAACGGTGAGAACTGTCATGATGGCTTCGGCAGGCAGCAGGAATTTCCTAAAGAGTCTGGGAGTTAAGGACAGTAAAAATAACCTGGAAGCGCTTGAGACAGACCCTGCGCTGGAGATCGCTTCCAAAGACGAGTTGCTGGACAGCCTCGATGATTACGAGGATATGCAGAGGCTCTATTCTGAGAAAACAGCGGCACTTAAGGCTGAGGATGAGCTGGAGCTCTTAGGCGGTATAGCGATCCTCAGCAGAGGCAGGCAGATCGCCGAACAGCTTCATTCCTGCGACCTGCTGTCCGATATGGCGGGCAGTGAGCATTACCGCGTGAATGTTGCGGGCGGGGACCAAGCTCCCGCGAGGATAAACCTTACCGTTATTCACGGTACACAGGGCGCGGGAACAGTGAGTATCGCCGTCAGCACTTCATCCTACAGCCTGCAGGCGGACTTAAACATGACGGTCTATACTTCGTCTCCGGCGGATGAAGGCACTGAGCTTTCAGAAACAAGGGTGTCGGGCAAAGTGGCTTTAGGCAGCGGAGACAGAGCCGCCGCACAGGCCGCGCTGAACAGCTTTATAGAGCAGATGGCCGGGAACGGGTATGACGCTTCGGACATCGTACTGGAGACAGAGACATTCTCCGCTGAAAGGTATATGGAAAGCCTTACACGCATGCAGGCAGCACAGCCGAAGACAGATGCGAAACAGCCCGGCAGACGCGGAGTTTCCACCAACCGCCTGTATGGCATAGCGAAGGTTTTTCTGACAAATTTCGTATAAACAGGTCAAAAAGATAAAGGATTGAAATCGGAGCACGGAGGCTCAGGAAAAAAGAGGAAGGTATCATGAGGATCAACCACAACATTTCTGCAATGCAGACCAACACTCAGCTTCGTAAAACAGGAAAGAATCTGGACAGAGCTTTGGAGAGGCTGTCAAGCGGATACCGCATCAACAGGGCTTCGGATGACGCGGCGGGCATGGCCATCTCCAGAAAGATGAAGACCCAGATAGAAGGCCTGGAGCGTGCTTCCATGAACAGCTCTGACGGTATTTCAGTCATTCAGACCGCCGAGGGCGCGTTAAATGAAGTGACTGCCATGCTGCAGCGTATGAGACAGCTTTCGGTGCAGGCGGCGAACGGCACCAATACTCTCGAAGACCGTGATGCCATACAGCAGGAGATCATCCAGTTGAGAGGCGAGATCCAGCGTATTTCCGAAACTACCGAGTTCAATACCAAGACTCTCCTTGACGGCAATATAGACAAGAATTCATATGCCAATACGACCATGCTGGAGCTTATTTATACCAGCGACAGTGTTCCGGTTCAGGAATACGCCATGGAGCTTAAGGTCGATCCCAGGCAGGCCGTGGTAGCGGCAGGCTCGGTTTCATTTGATGAGCTGTCCGAGGAGGAAGCGGGCCGTATTACGATCAACGGCTATCCCTGCTATTTCCACGAGGGACAGAGCCTTGAGTCCTGCTTTACCAGCCTTCGCAACCTGTGCGATCAGATGAACATCAAGGCGTTTTTCGGTGACGGTCCTTCCGCGGACGGTCCGATAGAAACTGCGGGCTATGAGGAAGTGCCCATCGGAGAGGGCAATCTCATTTTCATGTCCAAGGGCTACGGCGCAGGACAAAAGGTGAGCATACAGTGCAATAATGAGAACCTTGCCAATCTGTTCGGCCTCAGCACCGAGACCATTACAGCCTATGGCGTGGATGCCCAGGTAGAGCTTGGGGAAGGCTTCAGCTCCACCGCCACAGCCAGCGCTTCAGGCGACATAGTATATGTCAAGGATAACGACGGTTTTGAAATGCGTTTCCAGGTTACTCCCGGTATCTGCGAGACTGATTTTACCGATGCGTCGGGAGACGGTACTGTGGAGCAGGAAGCATCGGAGGGCGCCGGGTTTGAGTCTGTTACCACCTTGCTGGAGGCTGGTTCCATGTATCTGCAGGTGGGTGCCAATGAAGACCAGAACCTGGAGGTACGCATTCCGCGCATAGATCCTGTGACACTCGGAATTGCCGATGTAAATGTCTGCACTCAGGAGGGAGCTAACGCGGGCATCTCCGCTTTTGACAACGCGATCAACGAGGTTTCTGCCATCCGCGCCAAGCTCGGGGCTTATCAGAACAGGCTTGAGCACGGTATTACCAATCTGGATACCACAGGACTCAACATGACGGAGGCTATGTCGCGTATCGAGGATGTGGATATGGCCGAGGAAATGACTAACTTCACACAGCAGAATGTTCTGGATCAGGCCGGAACTTCCATGCTGGCACAGGCCAACCAGAGGCCTCAGAACATACTTCAGCTGCTGCAGGGCTGATTGAAGGGAGTATAAAGTGAATAAGGAAAAACAGAAGGATTTTGCCAGAAGGATAACTCAGGCCAACCGTTCCGAACTGCTTCTGGTCACATATGACATTCTGCTGGAAGAGATTGACGGGGCGGTCTGTGCCCATGCCGCGGGGGATACTGCGGAATACACCCGCTCCGTAAAGTCCGCCGAAAGGTTTATCGCGGAGCTGATGAGCACTCTTGACTATTCCTACCCCATCTCAAGAGAGCTGCTCTCGCTGTATGAGTATGTACAAAAGCTCCTGATCAAGAGCGACATCACAGGGAAGCCTTTCGAACTGCAAAGCGCTTCCGGCGTGATAGCGGGGTTAAGAAAGGCGTATGCCAGGCTTGCCGAGGATGATGACTCCGCGCCGCTTATGGAAAATACCCAGACCGTCTTTGCCGGACTTACTTACGGCAAAGGAACGCTCAATGAGACCGACCTCGATCCGAATGCGGTCAATCGCGGGTTCCTGGCGTGACCACAGCCATTGTGAAGCGCCTGTTTTGAACGAATAAAAAAAGTACTTGCTTTTTATATTGATTCGTGATAGAATGCTTTTGTTGTGAGATTTTGCGGAAATGGCGGAATTGGCAGACGCGCACGGTTCAGGTCCGTGTGAAAGCAATTTCATGAGGGTTCAAGTCCCTTTTTCCGCAGATTTTAAAAGACACTTCCGGGTTTCGGAAGTGTCTTTTGCTCTTATTACCACCCGTTTTTTCCGTCTTCGTCGCGGACAAGAAGACCGAAGGTGCCTGCGCCGCAGTTGACGGCGATGACGGGAGAAGCGGTCTGGAAGTATATTTTCTTGAATTTGGCCCTCTCATGGATCTGCTCGCCTATCCAGTCCATTTCTTTTTTGGTCAGCCCTACATAGGTTACGAAGAGTATACGTTTATCGATATTTTTCTCATTTTTCAGGATAGAATCTATGTATTTTTTCCAGGCTCTTTCGCGCGCGCCGATATACATTCCGCCTATGGTCATCTTTCCGTTTTTGAGCTCAAGCACAGGCCTGAGCATAAGGGACTTGGTAATATTGGCGATCCGGTAGCTGACCTGTTCGGCTCTGGCCAGGAAATCAAGATTGTCGACAATGAAGCTGGTATGGATCTTGCTCTTGGCCGCTTCGATACGGCTGATGATCTCTTCGGGAGAAAGTCCTTCTTCTGCCATCCGGCAGGCTTCGATGACTACGAGCCCCTGTCCGCTGGACAGATGATCGGTATTGATAACGGATACATTATCAAATGCCACGGAAGCTTCCTTTGCGGCAAAATAGCCGCTTCCCGTCATCTTATCCGAGATGGAGAAATGAATGACATTATGAGCAACGGTAAGCTGTTTGGCAAAAAACTCTTCGATAACGTGAATGTCGGGGGCCGAGGTGGTCACCTTTCTGGTAACATCCTCCATATAGCGCAGAAGCCCGTTATGCTCGATATCTATACCGTCGCGGAAACTGCCTTCTTCGGTAGTTACTATATGAGGAAGCACAGCTATGCCGTATTTTTTGATGATATCTTCGGGCAGATCGGCAACGCTCTCCGTGGTAATGATGAGGGGCTTCTTCTGCTGGTTGGTGTTCATCCAGGAAATGGTTTCCTGCAGGACTTCATCGTCGGAACCGGTATAAGTGACTATATCGGCAGGCAGAAGCCTGGCGAGTTCACGTTCGAGCTCATCGCCTGTGACGGGTTTTACCAGATATCCGTCAAAGCCTTCGCTTTCATACAGTGCTTTGCTCTCGCTTCCGGCGTTGGCTGTCAGGGCAACTACCCTGGTAGTCTTGCAGTGTCCGCCCACCTGGGTACGTATGGCCTTGAGACATTCTATACCGTTCATTTCAGGCATCAGATGATCCATGAAAATGACGTGATAGAAGTTATCCAGCGTTCTTTTGAGCGCCTCGGCTCCGCTCGATACTGTTTCGACCTGGACTTTTGTTTCCCGAAGGAGCTTGGAGACTACCATCAGATTGGATACATTGTCATCGACAACAAGGATCCGGGCTTTCGCGGCTGTAAAGCGTGTCCTGTGTTCTTTGCGCCTGGTGGCCGCGGTCCTGGTTTCAAGGTCGACTTCACCGATGGACTGGTCGCCCACGATCTTCTGGGGGATCTCGATCACAAAGGTTGAGCCCTTGGTATATACGCTGTTGACCGTGATACGTCCTTCCATAAGGTCAACGAACTGCTTGACTATGGACAACCCCAGACCGGTACCTTCGATACGGCGGTTATTTTCTTCATCGACACGTTTAAAGGCCGTGAACAGATAGGGGATATTTTCCTTCTTTATGCCTATTCCTGTATCGCTGACGGAATATATGACTGTCAGTTCGTCGTCTGAGCGGTCTCCGCACTGTATGGAGAGTGATACCGAGCCTTCTTTGGTGTACTTGATAGCATTGTTGAGCACGTTGATGAGGATCTGCTTTATCCTGACCTCGTCTCCGAGCAGCTCAGCCGGGACATTCGGAGCTACGTTAACATGGAATTCCAGCCCTTTTTCCTTTGCCCGCAGCCACAGCATTCCGACTATTTCGGAAAGCATGTCGCCGGGATGGTAAATGACCGGGGTGAGCTCCATCTGCCCGGAAGCAAATTTGGACATATCCAGGATATCGTTGATCAGATGCAGCAGCAGACGGCTGGCGGACTGGATATTGGCGGCATCGTCAGCCACTTCGTCAGAGATGTCCTCCCTGAGTATCATTTCATTGAGACCGATGATGGTATTGATAGGAGTACGGATCTCGTGGCTCATGCTGGAGAAAAACTGATTCTGTGACTTATTCAGAGCTTCGATCTCTTTTTTCTGCTTCTCGGAACGCGCATTTTCACGCTTGTACAGGTAGTTCTGGAAGCCCATCATAATGCTGACCGCGACAGCGATAAGGAAAAAGGCGACCAGTGAGTAGATATGCGCTATCCTGGAGTTGTTATGGGGGTAGATGTAAGGATAATGAAACGAAATAAACCAGCAAACGGCCGCGCACACACCGTCAAGGATCAGGAGGATTATCTTGGCCTTTCCGCTCAAAGCCATGCACACGAATAAGATGCTGAAGAGGAACCAGAGCGGCGCGTCCCCGTAAATGCCTCCGCTATAAAAGAAGGTGGCGGGGATATAACCGAAACAGACGCCTGCGGTAAGGATTACGGCGCCGAACCGGATCTTATTCATTTTGACACATACAACGGTGACCAGAATATAGATGACGATCCCTGCGGCAAGGGCGATATTGCTGAATCTGTTACGACCGAGTATGGTCTTTTCCACCAGGGTGATGATCCATGCCAGGATCGTCACGGTCAGCATCAGTATCAGCTGCCGGTCGTGTAATGGCTTTTCATCATTCAGGACATAGCTGAGGAATTTTTTCATGGGTTAAACCTCGTGTTTTTCTTCGGGAAAAAGCTGTAAATATTTACGATAGGTGAAAGTCCGCTCACTGTCCCGTGGGCTCGAAGGTCAGGACTTCGTCATCGTTTTTGCCTTCACTATCGCCGGACGGCGCAAAGTCCAGGACTTCATCATCCGCACCGGATGCATCGTCGGCCTCGATGCCGAGTATGTATGATATTTCGGACACCTTCTGACGATATTCCTCCATGACGGGATCGTTATGAGCGGTGATATAATCACTTCTCTTTTCTTTCGCGGCAAATTCAAGTTCTTTGGCCTGTTCCGAAAGATGTGTGATGCCTATCATCTTTGCGTTGCTCTTTAACGCGTGTACCAGTATCTCATAGTTGGGAAGATCCATGGCCGCATAATAGTCTCCGATCCTTTTGAGCTTCTCCCCGGATTCACTTACAAACTGCGCAAGGAGCTGCCTGTAGAAATCGCCATCCTGCGCGCAGTAACCCAGAGCTGTTTTGGTGTCTATCCCGCAGGCGTTGAGCCTGGCGTAGATATCGGATGTGTCTGTGCCGGCTGCCGCGTCAGGAGCTGCTGCAGGTTTTCCGGCTTCGGACTGCGCAGGAAGCGACACTGCTTTTCCGGTTTCAGTTTGAATGGGGGCTGCAGCAGATTTGTCGGATCTATTGGGAGTCTCGAAGGAGATATCTGCCTTACTCCGATAGGTAATGGCCGATTTGGGAAGAACGTTTTTCAGCACGCGTTCCAGCTCGATCAGCTCGATAGGTTTGCTGACAAAGCCGTCGAAGCCTTCTGCCATGAACATGCTACGGGCGGTGCTGACGGCATTCGCGGTAAGCGCGACGACAGGCAGGTCGCTTCTGCGCCCGGTCTTATCGGCACGGATAAGCTTCATGGCTTCTATGCCATCCATTCCGGGCATCATATGATCCATAAAGACAATGTCATACGCGTTTTTACGGCACATATTGATGGCTTCGTTACCCGAAGCAGCGGTTGATACTACCATGCCGTAACGCCGGAGTATGTTTCTGGCTACCGTAAGGTTCATGGGTTCATCGTCTACCACCAGGGCTTCGATGCCCTCGCAGTACATCTGCCTGTCTTCATCGTCCTCTGAACTGTGTACGGTGGTATTGAGTATGCTTACTACAGGGAAACAGTAGAAGGGCTTCTCCATGATCCTTAAGTTTGAGCCTGCGGGAAGCTTGAAATCGCTGTTGGCAACCACTACCACCAAAGTTTCGCGGCCTATATCCTCCAGGAGTTCAGGTGCCGAATCGTATTCCTCCTCGGCAACGAACAGATGCGTAAGATGAACTGTTTCCCTGAGCTTTTCGAGATTTGCCGCGTTGTCCACACGATGCATCTGGACGCCGAGACCTCTTACAATATTGCGCACCATAGAGTTGTAGTATTCACGTACCACGGGATGGGCGAATTTGTCAAAATGCAGGAAGGCTCCGATACACAGATCGTCACGGTGCGCCAGAGTCATGCAGCCGGTCTCGTCAACTGTTTTCTGGGGAAGGCTGATATGAACGCTGGTACCTTCACCCGGCTTGCTCTTGAGCAGTATGAAACCGCCGAGGGAGGCCACAAATCCCTGAACTATGGCCATGCCCAGACCCAGGCCCGACTCGGATCTGGATCTGCCGGAATCTGCCTGGTAGAAGCGTTCGAATATCCTTTCCTGTTCCTCGTAAGTCATGCCGATACCGGTATCGGTTACTTCTATCTGAAGATTGACTCCGTATTTTTCGGGAGTAGTGGAGACTCTGACGTAGACACCTCCCTCGCGGGTGTATTTCAGGCCGTTGGTGATCAGGTGGTGCATGATCTTTTTCAGTTTGCTGACATCGGTGTTCATCATGGAGGGGATCGCGGGATCAACATCTATGATCAGTTCGAGATTGTCCGGCTTATTGGCGCGCAGC
>JAILRI010000143.1 GCA_024698555.1 Lachnospiraceae bacterium | reverse complement strand
GGTTTTATTATGGGAATGGATGCATTGAACAATGTTGCGGCTGCGGCGGCTTCCAGCTATCAGCCCCCAAAACCGGTGGCTCCCGCGCCTGAGGTTGCGCCTGTTGAGAGTGTCAATGTGCCCGTTGAGGGCATGTCAATGACACAGACGGTTCAGGCCGCACCCCAGCAGCAGTCCGGAACACAGCAGCAGGATGGTCAGCAGCAGGGTCAGAAACAGCCCTCACAGGACGAGATCAAGAACGCTATTTCGCATGCCAACAAAAGAGCTCACTTTGGCAACACCAGCGCACAGTTCTCTTACCACGAGAAGACCAAACGCATCTCTGTCAAGATACTTGACAAGGACACCAATGAGGTTATCAAGGAGATCCCTCCCGAGGAGACCCTCGACATGATCGCAAAGATGTACGAGCTTGCAGGTATCATGATCGACGAGAAGCGTTAACGGGGAAAGGAGGTACCTATGCCTATAAGACTTAGCGGAATGGTATCCGGCCTTGATACCGACGCGATCATCAAAGAGCTGATGTCGTCCCAGACGCTTAAGAAGACCAACATTGAGAACAAGAAGACCAAGCTCGACTGGAAGAAAGAAAAGTGGGAAGAGCTGAATACCAAGACCTATGCGCTTTATACCGAGAAGCTTGCGAATCTGAAGCTTCAGGGCGGATACCTCACCAAAAAGGCATCATCCTCGGACGAATCAAGAGTAAAGGCTACGGTATCCAATGCTTCAGCCGGTTCCTACAATGTCGAAGTGAAGTCTCTTGCAACCGGACAGTATGTGACCGGAGCCGATGTGTCGAACAAGAATCTGAAGAAGAGCACGCTTCTTAAGGATGCCGGCATGACTATCGGACAGGTAATCACCATCGGAACGACCAGGGAAAATTCCGAAACTGGCGTGAGAGAGCCTGTGACCACCAAATTTGAGGTAACAGAGGAATCGACAATACTCGATCTCACATCCAAGATGAATGCAGCCGGCTTAAACGCTTCATTTGACGAGAATACGGCTCGTTTTTACATCAGCGCGAAGGAGACCGGCGTGAACGGCAAGTTTACACTTTCTTCCGATATATCGGGAGAAGCGGGGCTTGCAGCTCTCGGACTTGAAGAGATCACAGACGATCTGGCATCAAACGGACGTGTAGCCGAGAATTCGTCACAGGTGGCTGTGGTTGCGGCTGCCGATGCGACTATCGTACTGAACGGCGCACAGATCACTTCATCGACCAATAATATCAATGCCAACGGGCTGACACTGGAGCTGATAGGAACCACACAGCCGGGAGCTCCGGTAAACATCACCGTCAACAATGATGTGGATGCGGTGTACGATAAGGTCAAGGAATTTGTAAAGTCATATAATGAGCTGCTTACCGATATGTACGAAAGGTACAACGCAAAGTCGGCCAAAGACTACCACATGCTTTCCGACGACGAGAAGGAATCCATGAGTGAGAAGCAGATCGAGCTGTGGGAGGGCAAGATCAAGGATTCGCTCCTACGCAACGACACGACGCTTCAAAGCCTTATGAGTACCTTCAGGACAGCTATGCAGGAGAGTGTCGAGGTGGACGGCAAGACCTACGCGCTTTCAAGCTTTGGTATCGGGACCGGCGTATATACCGAGCACGGACTGCTCCATATTGACGGAGACGCTGATGACGGAACCTACGCGGAGAAGACGGATAAGCTGAAAAAAGCTCTGACGGATGACCCCGAGGGTACAGCCATGGTACTTTCGCAGATCATGTCAAAGTTTTACAATACTCTGACTGATAAGATGTCTGTTTCAAGCATCAGCAGTGCGCTTACGTTCTACAACGACAAGCAGATCAAGTCGCAGACCGATGATTACGAGAAGCAGATAAAGAGCTGGGAAACCAAGCTTCAGGATATGGAGGATCGTTACTACAAACAGTTTTCCACCATGGAATCCTCCATGGCCAAGCTCCAGAGCGAACAGACACAGCTCGGAAACATGATGGGATTCTGATGAGACGGTCAGGATCGCAACAGATTGATATCAGATGATTAAAAGGGGTGCGCGAGCACCCCTTTTGTTATGTGCGATAAGCGAATGCCCTAGGTGCAAGCTTGTTTGCAAACTGAGGACTGCGCTATCGGTTCAATCAACCTTGAACACACTGACAGCCTGTTCAAGCTCCTCGGCTATGCTCTGCAGCCTGCCTGCTTCGTCCACAACACTTGCCATATTGCTGTCAAGCTGGGCAAACGAAGCGGATGATTCTTCGGTAGAAGCGGCATATTCCTCGGACATTGAGGAGAGCGATTCGACTGAATTGAGGATCGCGGCCTTATTGGCATTAAGATCTTCAACCAGTGAAACTATCGTCCGGTTACCGTCGTCGGTATCCTTAAGCAGAAGCTGCATATTATCAAAGGAGGAATTCATCTGCTCAAGCGCAGCTGATTCATCATCGGCAGCGATTCTGATATCATCGGTCAGGGTCTTGTTTTGTTCGGAGAGCTGCATGATCTGTGAAAGCATGCTTGTGATCTCGTTGGCTGCGGAGTTTGATTCCTCTGCCAGATGCTTGATATTGTCTGCAACAACAGCAAAGCCCTTACCTGCTTCACCTGCTCTGGCGGCCTCGATTGACGCATTGAGGGCCAGGAGATTTGTCTGCGAAGCGATGGAGATGATGGATTCTGCCGAACTGCTGATCTGTGCGACTACATTAGCGGTCTCGTTTACGGAATCAGAAACAAGTCCGGCTTTCTCGCGTGTATTTTCACCGGCTTTAAGCAGTCCGGCAAGCTGATCCTGAACGCTGGAGGATTCGTCGCTGAGTTTGCGGCTGCGCTCCATATTATCAGAAGCAGCCTTGTAAACGGAATCTACGGCAACTCCGATATTGCCGGCTTCGTCGGCGGTTGACTGAACATCATCGGCCATGGAGGTTGCGCCGTTTGCTATGTCGTTAACGGCATTGTTTATCTGTGAGGCGGTATTCTGACTTTCGGTGATCATATCTTTTGAAGCGGAGGCACCTTCATTTACATTTCGCGCGGAAGCTATTACATTAAGAAGCGCGTCACGAAGCTTGTTCCGCATGATTTCCGCGGCAGAGCCGATAGTCTTGAATTCCTTTATGGGACTTGAAACATCAACGGGATTTACAAAATTGCCATCCGCCATTACATTGATGGAGTCGGAAACACGGATGATGCCTTTGGAAAGGCTTCCCGCGGTAGTAAGGGCGAGCAGCATAAGAAGTATTACAACTACCATGAATACACAGAAGACTATGGTTACCATTTTAGTGATACCGGAATTCATGGAAGTATCTTCGTATTCGGCCCATACTTCAACTATATCGGACATATCGGATATATAACTGCGCAGAGTCTCAAACTGTGCCCTGAAATCCTTCCAAGCCGGCGCGTCCATCATGGAATCAAATTCCCAGTTTTCTACCTCTGCGGTGAAGCTTTCATATAAAGATGCGAATTTGGTGCCATCGTCGAGAGTCGTTCCGGTCCAGAGACTTTCGTTTTCTTTGGCCTTTTCTCCCGCTGAAGCCACATTATCAATAGCCTGCTGGCGGTTCTCTGCGTAGTAGTCCAGACGCGCGTTGAGTTGGTCGCGAAGCTCTGCATTCAGCATGATCTCGGTGGAATACTGGTTGTCGTGAAACTCCATCACTCCGAGCATGGCCTGATAGAGATCGCGGTCGGCATTAATCAGCGTACTGTTGATCTGGTAGAGGTTGTCGAAAAAGAGATCTTCCGTTTCGCTGTAGGTGGTTTCGACTTTTCCTGATAAGAGTACCAGAGAAACGATCAGAGCGATGAATGCGGGAGTGACCAGCATGACCATAGCGGTCTTAAGTGACAGATTTGAGTTCCTGAAGAGTTTTTTCATAGACACGTTTACTCCTTTATAATAATGTATACAACGAATATGTTTACTATTTTATCATAAATCGCCGGGAATTACAAATGGCATGAAAAAAACATATTCAGGGGTTAAATATCTGTTTTCCCCATCCGATATATAGAGTGAAAATAAATATTCATATGCGACATGAAACCGGATCATGTAAGCAAAAAGACATAAGCATACAACCTACACGGAGGATATAGACATGACACAGAATATGACCCTTGCATACAAGAACAACACCATCCAGACCGCTTCTCCCGCTGAGCTTACGCTCATGCTCTATGACGGATGCATCAAGTTCTGCAACATCGCTCTCGGAGCTCTGGAAAAGGGCGATATCGGCAAGGCCAACACCAACATCATCAAGGCTGAGAAGATCATCATGGAATTCCGTGGAACGCTGGATTTCAAGTATCCCGTGGCTCAGGATTTCGAGAGAGTATATGACTGGATCTACCGCCGCATGGTGGAAGCGAATATCAAGAAGGATACAGAGATTCTTGAGGATGCTTTAAGACTGGTCCGCGAGATGCGCGACACCTGGAAGGAAGTTATGAGGCTCAACCGTGTACAGAGCGACAAGCCCCAGATCCAGTACATCAGCGCAGCTCAGAAGATGGCAGCGAACGGATGAGGTGAAATTCCGAATAAATATAATAAGAAGCACATAAATTTAAGCCGGGGATGATCTCCCCGGTTTTGGCGTTGGAAAAGTCGGGTAAAATCGAGTTGCAACCATAGACGAACTATGCTATATTGAGGGTGGAGTTGTGAGTTGATTATTTGTTAATTCATAGCATTTTGAGTAAGGGGGTGACAGCTATTGATTGATATGAACATGATCCATATGGTGATGTTGTTATCATGAAATTTGACAATTCTTTATATGGGGAAGAAACAGAAGCGGTGATAGAGAATGATGATATACTGTCGTTCATAGATGAAATGGAAGTATGAATATATGCCTAACACACATAATACTACTTATATAAACATCCTGATAGATACTCTTAAGAAGAAGGAATCCGTCCTGCGGGATCTGACTGCGGCTACCGATGCTCAGGCGGCGCTGCTCGAAGCGGACGAGCTCGATCTTGACGCGTTTAACGCGCAGGTGGATGAAAAGGACACACTCCTTGCCCGTCTGGCCGATCTGGACGAAGGCTTCATGGAGCTGTATGAGAAGGTGAGGATGGAACTTATAGACCACACCTCCCTCTACGCGAAACAGGTGAAGGAAGTTCAGCAGCTCGTGCGCACCCAGACGGAGCTTTCCACTGCCCTGCAGGCGGCTGAGGAACGCAACCGCACGAAGCTCTCCATCCATCTGTCCCGCAGCCACCAGAAGACCCGGGATTATAAGGTCAGCTCACAGACTGCCGCCGCTTACTACCGCAACATGTCCGGTAAGCACCAGGACGGGGAATCATATTTTTTTAATCGGAAGAAGTAGCTGAATTGAAGTAAAACAGCATGACAAGAATGAAACAGCCAAGAGGGATAAGAACAACGAAATCACTGTAATAGCGGGATTTATAAAAGACAAGAAAAAATATAAAAAAAGTTTCAAAAAAGGGGTTAAGTATTTTATTTACCCCTCCGATATATAAATCAAGTAAAGCAACACACTTAAGTTCCAAGATTTACCGGTAACCAATCCGGTGCCGTTTCGGCAAGGGGAGTACGGACCCGGTTGCTGAAACACCGTAACCAATTAATCAAAGCAATCTGCGGCAAGGAAGCCGCACAAAACACATTCAAGGAGGAAAATATTATGATAGTACAGCACAACATGTCAGCAATGAATACCAACAGACAGCTTGGTATCACCAACAGCAACTTAAGCAAGTCAACCGAGAAGTTATCCAGTGGTTACAGGATCAATCGCGCAGGCGATGATGCCGCAGGTCTGACGATTTCCGAAAAGATGCGCGGACAGATCAGAGGTTTGGAGCAGGGTTCAACCAACGCTCAGGACGGTATCTCCCTTATCCAGACTGCAGAAGGTGCTCTTAACGAAGTACACAGCATCCTTCAGCGTATGCGTGAGCTGGCAGTTCAGGGCTCAAACGACACCAACGTTACTGCAGACCGTGAAGCTATCTACCAGGAGCTTTCTCAGATGACTCTTGAGATCAACCGTATCGGCTGCACCACAGAGTTTAACACCATGAAGCTGTTCGCATCTACCGAGCAGATCGAAGGTACTGAGTTCGTTGGAACAATGGATAACCCTGATAACAGCCCCGAGGTTGACCGTTACAGCCGTGGTATCGCTGCTACTACTACAGAAGATGCAGGTGACGGTGGATATCACTTTGACAATGCTGAAGACAAGGCAAGCAAGGTTGTTTCTCTTGGAGCTCTTGAAGATGGCACATATGCACACCTTCAGGTAGGCGCTAACTCGACTCAGTCCATTCTGTTCAGAATGAACACCCTTGATGTAACCAAGCTGAACTTTGCAGGCGCAGTTGACGGTGATGGAGACACAGTTGATATTTCAAGTGCTTCCGGTACTCTTTCAGCAGTTAGAGCAGCTCTTGATTCTCAGTCAGATGAAGGTGTTTACACTGAGGAAGTTTACAAGTCCTTCACTGCAGCTATAACTGACTATGATCAGGCTATTACCAACATCAGCAAGTCCCGTTCTTATCTTGGTGCTATCCAGAACAGATTAGAGCACACCATCGCGAACGCAGATAACACTGCTGAGAACCTGCAGGCATCTGAGAGCCGTATCCGTGACGTCAACATGGCAGACCAGATGGTTACCTACTCGAAGGATTCCATCCTTCAGCAGGCTGGTCAGTCGATGCTGGCTCAGGCAAACCAGAGCACCCAGGGCGTTCTGTCACTGCTCAGGTAAGCTGTCTAAGGTACAAGATCGCAAGACAAAATACCATCATAATAAGAAACCCCGCAAGGCGCGAGCCCTGCGGGGTTTTCTTGACAAAGGGCGGAGTTGGGGGTATTATAAAAGGAGGAATTGCTTAGCATATTCCAGTCGATGCTGGAGGATGGAGATTGAACGATATCAGAAGAAAACTCTGCCTTCTCCTGGGCAAGTGCGGTCTGATAGTGCGGCTGTGCGGACAGGGACGTGCAGAGGACGCGTTTGCGGGAGTAGGGGATTTTACGGGAGCGATCACAGATTTATTGAAGGATGTAACAGCGGCGGGAGATGTAAGGCTCACCGCTTTATTTGGCTCGGAAAAATTTTTGAAGCCGCTGCAGACCATCATGCTCTCTATGGGTACTATGGATACCGCGTCACTTAAAAATGCCATGAATACAGGCATGATACCGCTGCTCGAGGAAGCTGCCGGTATAGTTGAAGATAGCACTGCGATTCCGGATGCTTCAAGATCGGATAGTTCGGAAGATCCCCGACTGGGAATGTCTGCCGCGCGTGACCTTCTGGCAGGATTTGAGGCTATGGCTAAGGCGGCTTCGGAAGCAGGCAGAAAGGATAACGATCTGTGGTCCGAACAGGAGGCGACCGAATGGGCAGCCGGGATCGATTATGACGGAAAGCCCCGTGCTGTCTGTATGTTCGGCAATGCGGACGGAAAATGTGCCGCTGCGCTTAGGAACAGGCTTGCTGAAGGGAGTCTGCTCATCATTTACGAACCCGAGCGGACGAATATCATAGATTTCAGGGAGGAACTGCAGCTAAAGCTTGATTACTACAGGCAGGAAAGCCTGCTTATCGTGGAGCATCCGCTTTATAAAGCATATTTTCAACACGAATATGCCGTCTTTATCCGCGCTATCAATGAGAACCGCACCCGGGTCATGGTGAACCGAAATACCCTGGCGAGATTCCGCGAGGACGCGCCGCGTAATGTGATCAGGAATCTCCCTATGATGGAACACGCGAATCTGGTGGGAGAACTGTCGCGGATACTGCCGGTGGATGTGCCGGTTATCATAGTGTCTGCCGGGCCTTCACTGGACAGAAATATTGAGGAACTGCGCCGCGCAAAGGGGCATGCGCTTATTTTCGCGGTGGATACCGCCATGAAATACCTGCTGGCTCATGATATCATGCCGGATCTCGCCATCACCGTGGAGCCGATCAAGCCCATGGCGAATTATGAGGATCCGAGATGCTTTGTGATCCCGCATGTCTTCGACAATGAATCGAATCCGGAGATAGTAGGCAGGCATGCCGCGAGAAAGTTTATTTACAATTGCAGGGATTATGTGAAAAGACTGCTTACCGCTTTGGGAAAGAAGGTGCCTGCGGATTCTCCCAGCGGCGGGAGTGTGGCGACAGCCGCATTCGCTATCTGCTACCAGCTTCAAATGAGGCGGATCATACTCATAGGGCAGGATCTGGCCTACAGTGGAGAGTCCACGCATGCCGGCGGAGTAGAGTCGAAGGGCATCAATAACGATATAGGCTATGAGATGATCGACGGGATAGATGGCGGCAAAGTCAGATCCCGCAGCGACTGGCTGGCGTATCTCAAATGGTTTGAAAATGCGATCGCTCTCATGAAGGATTCCGGCTATGACATGGAAGTGATCGACGCGACGGAAGGCGGAGCCCTGATCCACGGCAGCAAAGTCATGACGCTTGCACAAGCGATAGACGAGTATTGCGCGCTGGAGTATAATTTTGAAAACGAGCTTGCGCGCCTGCCATATCTGCTGAATGACCGTGAATGGGAGAAGTTTAAAGGTCTGGTGGAGAGGTCGGCAGCTGAGCTTGATGATGTGAGGCGAACGGCACTGGACGCTGCGCAGCTGTGCGGGGAAACTATCCGGAAACTGGAATCCGCCGGGGGGAACGACGCCGAACCGGGCTCCGATGTCAGCGACATCTTCCGCCAGCTTCGCCGCGCTCGTGAGCTGTGCGAGCAGGCGCTTTTGTACCCCCTGATCAACAATTATGCAGTGACGGGCATTGCCGCCGAGGTGAGCCGCCTGCGTCTTGAGGAGAGCGGCGACATCAGTGAGCTGAAACAGCAGAAACTGGCGTTTGAAGCGATAGTGGACGCATGTATGTATTTTAACAAAATTTCCGTAAAACTATAGACAAATCAATATATAGAGGTTGTTATGAAGATTCTCACTCTCATCCCGGCGCGCAGCGGCTCGAAGAGCGTACCGGACAAGAATATCAGGGATATTGGCGGAAAGCCGATGCTCGCGTGGTCCATAGAGCATGGGATTGAGGCAGGGCGGCTGCTGGCGGCAACAGGGCAGCCTGTGGCGAAATCTCTACCGGATAGGAAAGGCACGCCGGTAATAGAAGGGCAGTTGCTGCAGAACGGATTACAGGACAAAGGGTCGGAAAAAGTGGTTTCGACCCGCATCATCGTTTCCACCGACAGCGAAGAATATGCCCGTATCGCCCGTGAGTATGGAGCGGAGACACCCTTTATCAGGCCGGCGGAATATGCGACGGATACGGCGCTTGATATAGATGTGTTCCGGCATGCGCTTATGTGGCTTGATGAGCATGAAAGCTACAGACCCGATATAACAGTGCAGCTGCGGCCCACCTACCCGAAGCGCGATCCAAGGGATATCGCGGCTATGGTACAGATGCTTATCGAACATCCCGAGGCGGATTCTGTCCGCAGTGTGGCGCCGGCCACCGAGATACCGTATAAAATGTGGGTATGTGGTGAAATATCGAATATAAGCAACACAACCGGCAGTGGTGAAGACGGTGACGAGACCGACTGTGGATACAGCACGACTGCAACCGTTGCTGACGGATCAGTACGAAGTGCAGACAGGAGTGTGGGAGCTGGCGCTTCAGGGATTTGCCTCGGCCGCATAGAACCGGTTGTAAAAGAAATTCCCGAGTGCTATAATATGCCCAGACAGCAACTGCCCACAGCCTACTACCAGAACGCCTGCATAGACATAATGCGCTATGATACGGTCATGCGTAAAAACTCCATGACCGGTGACGTGATCTTAGGATACCTCATGAAGGAGAATCTTGACATCGATACCGAGGCGGAGCTTGAGAAGGCGCGGGAAGCGATGGAGGAAGAAAAAAAGGAACTCATTTATCAAAGCAATACATATGTTTTCAGCTGATTACATGTGTGATGGCAGATGAGAAGAAACTTTCTGCTAAAACAGGCGGAGGAAAAATATGGCAAATAAGGATATTTTCAACAATCTCTTCATTTTCGAGATGGCGAACAGCCACCAGGGTTCGGTGGAGCATGGCATCGACATCATCCGGGCGATGGGGAGGATCGCGCGCAAGTATAATATCAGGGCGGCGGTAAAGCTCCAGTACCGGGAGCTGGACAGCTTCATTCATCCTGACTATAAAGGCAGGACGGATGTAAAGCATATTCCCAGGTTTGAGTCCACCAGACTCACAAAGGAGCAATTCGGGCAGCTCGTAGATGCTATCCGCGAGGAGGGCATGATGCCCATGAGCACGCCATTTGATGAGGTGAGCGTCGATCTGTGCATGGATCAGGGACTGGATATCATCAAGATCGCCAGCTGCTCATCACATGACTGGCCGCTTATGGCGAAGGCGGCAGCCACGCACAAGCCGCTGATCGTTTCCACCGGAGGCAAGAGCCTGTCCGATATCGACAAGATATACAACTTCCTGACACACCGCGGCGTGACATTTGCGATGCTGCACTGCATCGCCGAGTATCCCGCGCCGAAGGAACGCCTGCAGCTCGACTTTATAGAGAAGATGCAGAAGCGTTACCCCGACATTCCCATTGGCTATTCGGGGCACGAGGATCCGGATAACAATATAATAGCCATGCTGGCAGCAGCCAAGGGCGCAGTGCTTTTCGAGCGCCATGTGGGGCTGCCTACGGAGACTGTCAAGCTGAATGCCTATTCCATGAACCCGGATCAGGCGGATGCCTGGGTGGCTGCAGTTCTTGAGGCCCGTGATATGTGTGCCTGCAAGAAGACGAGTATACACGGCAAGACCAAGTATATCAGCCAGGAAGAGGTGGATTCGCTTCGCAGCCTCATGAGGGGCGTATTTGCGAAGAAAGATATAGCGGAAGGAGAGCCTATCGCTGCGGAGGACGTGTTCTTTGCAATGCCCTGCGCGGACAGGCAGCTTACCAGTGGGGAATTCGAGCCGGGTATGACCGCCAGCCGCGCTTACCGGATCAACGAGGCACTTTACGAGAAACGCAAACCCACAGATATCAATATCATGCGCAGCGTGGTACATGACGCGAAGGGTATGCTCTTTGAAGCAGGCATTGCCTTAGGCAATGAATTTGACGTAGAGCTGTCGCACCACTACGGAATGCAGCATTTCCGCCAGTTCGGAGCCATCATCATCAGCATCGTGAACCGTGAATACTGCAAAAAGCTCATCATAGTGCTTCCCGGGCAGACGAATCCCGCCCATATGCACAAGGTCAAGGAAGAGACCTTCCAGGTGCTCTACGGAGACTTGAGCGTAGATATCGAGGGCACGAAGACCACGATGTATCCGGGCGATATAAAGACCGTGCTCAGAGGGCAGATGCATGCCTTCACCTCCGAGACTGGCGCTATCTTCGAGGAGATATCCACTACTCACGTACGTAACGACTCCTACTACGAGGATCCGAAGATAGCAGCCCTCGATCCGCTGGAGAGAAAGTCGATCCTCAGAGACTGGTGATCAAAAGCAACTTATGAAATGTGAGAAGTGATCAAAAAGCCACTCAAAAAAGCAGGCAAGTGCTTAATAGTCACTCAAAAATGTTACAATAACTCAGAAAATAGTGAACAATACAGAGTTTCATGGCAAAACATGCATATATGGATGAGTAATAAGAGAATGACGAGGGGTTACAAATTTCTTGACAAGCTCGCAAATCAGGTGTATAATCGTAACTATCTTATCAAAAGAAACAGATGACAAATTTCTTTCGATATGGTGTTAAGTTTTTCTCCTCCCGTGTCGATATATATTACAGCAATGAGTTACATGCTGATTTAATGTAACTACGATGTGTGAATGCTTTACTTGTTGAGACGCGTTCCGGAATAGGCCGGACGCACATCCGGGTTTCCTGTCCCGGTCAGGTCCCGTACACCTGACAGATCCAGGGAGCTTCTCAGATGTTTATGTTCAAGGATGGGCATGGGCAGGATACACAACCACAAGGAGGTAAAATTTATGAAAAAGTTTAACTTATCAAAGGGCTTGTTTGCAGGTCTTTTGACATTAGCGCTCTGCTTCGCACTCTTCGGTGTGACTAAAGCAAGCGCAGACGGTTCGACCAGCGGTTCCGCTCAGTCGACCAGCGGCTCGGGAAATGAAACCAGCACCAGCGGCAATCAGACCGAAGCTGAAGCTACAGAGATTACTAGTGCTGTTTATGACGCAGCAAGTGATTCGGTAATCTTTACCGCTAACGGAAAAGGTTCGGTTTATTACACCACTTTCAAGACCGATGCCGGCGGCGAGCTCGATCCCGCCAAGCTTAAGAGCGTATCTCTTACTAAAGACGGTAACAGCTATACCGCAGAAGTTTCGGTAAGTGACAAGAACGGTCTTAAGACCGCTGTAAACAAAGATACTTATCTGTATTACGTTCTTGTAAAGCCGAAGGCTGCTGAAGGCTCCAAGAAGGTTCAGATGACTCCTACTCTTACGATCAAGAAGACTCCGATCAAGAAGCTTGTCATCAATGTTGATTACGTTAAGGTTGCCGAGGGTTCAGAGGAACTTGCTATCTCTAGCATTGAGATTACCCCTTTTGAAGGTGACAAGGAGGTATATTCTGCCAATGATACTGGTGATAAGCTTGCCAAGTTCTATGAGTACGTTGACAGGCTTCAGTATGGTGCTGACGCAAAGACTGTGAAGTGGTTGCCCGTAATTGCAGATGAGGCAGAGGAAGAAGCTACTTCCGGATCAGCTTCGGGCACCAGTACTTCCGGCTCGGGTGATGCCAACTCAGGCGCAGCTACTTCTTCTTCAGCAAGCGGTACTCCTACTGCTGACTCAGGATTTACTTATGATTTGGTAAGTAGCAAAGTTAAATCCGGTGCTAAGTTCCAGTTTAGGATCGCCGGTACTGCTTCCGAAAGAGGCAGCAAGCCCGTTAAGGTTTCGATCAAGAAGGCAGCAAAAGCCATCACCAAGATGACCTTTGATGTATCAGCCAATGCAGCGGTTATCAAGAACGGTTATGATTTCGCAGTTTACAAGAAAGCAGCAACTTCGTCTGCTTCCGGTAGTTCGAGTTCAGCTTCGGGCACTTCGAGTTCAGCCAGTGGATTACAGCCAAGCGGCGGCTCAGGAACAGTAATAGAAGATCCCAATAAGGGTGGAATCGCTACCTGGTTTACTGTTCTTCCTGTAAACAAGAACGCTACACAGACTGACTTTATCAAAGCTACTGCTGAATATGTACCTTATAAGAAGATCGATTCTGCTGGAGGCGCAGCGGCGATGTTCACCAAGACCAAGGTTAAATCGGTTCTGGTATCGACTCTGTTTGAAAAAGCTGAAGCAGATATCAGCTCTGACACACTCTATCTCTACGTTAGAAAGTCGGCTGGCGTAGGCAAGCCCGCAGGAATTTGGTCCAGCAAGTTTGAAGTTAAGTGCGTAGCCGGCAAACCCGTTCCGGATCTTGCAAAAGCCGGTGAGAAGACTATTGGAACCAAGGATTCCAAGGATCTGTATAAGGCGAAGTTCTCGGCAGCATCAGGTGACACCGGAAGCACTTTCGAGATTCTGGTTGTAAAGAGTACTGATTATGATGAGAATCTTTCCAAGATTAATTTTACAACAGCTAAGTGGACTAAATATAATGCATCCAAGGGCTTCAAGATAGGTGTTAGGTCTAAATATGCATTGAAGTCGTCTGAAGATGGAAAGGCGCAGAATGCAGAACTTGCAGATGGCGACTACATTTTGGTAAGACGTACAGGTGATAAGAAGTCAGGTAAGCTTGCATCCAATTATGTTGTTACCAAGATTAACGGCGATAAGTGGCAAGTTTTGAACCTTAGTGACGGCAAGGCTCCTGCAGGAGGTTCGACCTCAGGTTCTGGTTCGGGCTCAGGTTCAAGCACCGGCTCGGGCTCAGGTACAAGCTCAGGATCGTGATCTGATTGAAAAAACTCAAAAAGTGATTTCATCGGATAAGTTCCGTATAGTATGAATAATTAGTATCAGAATACAGAGGGTGGTTCAAAAGCCACCCTCTTTCTGATAAAGATACATGAAAGGCAATAGGGGGGAGTGT
>JAILRI010000121.1 GCA_024698555.1 Lachnospiraceae bacterium | reverse complement strand
GACTAATGCGCCGAATGCTTGCCCGAGAGTACATGTCTGAAAACGCAGACGTAGCGGGCTACGGCGAGGCTTTCAGGCGTGTGCTATCGGGATAAGCAGGCAAGCATTCGGTCCAGTTATTTAAGAATCGATGTACTAGTGTCTATCTGCCCTCAAACGTATCCGAGATCAGCTTCCAGATCCCCTGTTTCTCATCCCCGAGCTTCCATGCGGCGATACCGGCCATCCCGGCTTCTTTCACCGCTTTGACCTTCTCGGTAAGCGATTCTTCATCCTCGATCCATATCTGATACAGGGCGCTGCCCGATTTCCATTCGGCGTAATTCTGTCCTGCCGAATCGCTCCAAGACGCGGATGCTCCCGCTTTTTTAACTATCCCGGCCTGTTCCGTAATGAGCGGCGTTGCCTCGACTATGGGCTTGCCGCCCTCTGTTTTCCACAGCCTTGAATAAAACGGTACTCCCATAATGACACGCTTCGGATCAGCCTTTATCGCGGTATTTTCTATCGCCCGTTTGAACCAAGCCAGTGAAGATACCGATCCGGCTTCGTCGGAACCGCTGTAATGCTCATCATACCCCATGATGATGATATAATCGACATAATATGACTGCTCGGCAAGGTCATAATATACGTTATAATTCTCGGGAACGTAATTGTCAACCGAAAGAATGATCCCCCGGCGCCTGCATTCTATGGACAGTTCTCTTAAAAACTGTATAAAATACGGACCCGAATCAACCTTCAGCATCTCAAAATCGATATTTACGCCGTCGATCCCATACTCCGCGACACTGTTCATGATATTGTCAATGAGCGCGGTGCGGGCCTCGGTATTGGACAATACCCTGTGACTGTCCTCAGTCCCGGAGAACTGCCCTTCTATGGTATCATTTTTATACAGCGCCCATACCTTAACACCCTTCGCGTGAGCCTTCTCTACATACTCCCTGTTGGCGTAGCTGATCATGCTGCCATCGGTTCCTGTCAGAAAGAACCACGTGGGTGAAACAACATTGACTTCATCCGCGCCGCTTAAAGCGCTTTCCAGATAACCGACATTGTCTTTCGTATATAGCAGCTGCCAGCCCAGATACACCGGCTCATTCATGACCGTGGGCACGAACGCGGGCTCGGTATGGGGCATGAATGAAGGATCCGTATATCCATTCTCTCCCAATGCGCTCTCCTTTATGTAACCTCTGACACCATCATCACTCATTACTTTGATAAATCCGTTTTCACGCACACCGCCGCCGTCTATATAGCGCAGATTCTCGCCTTCGGCGACCTCCTTCAGGATGCTTTCCTTGATGTCTTTGCCGACACGGATCTGCGTGGCTTCCTTGGCCTTTGTGGTAAGATACGGCTCATCGGAATAGGTGATCATCACACGGTTGGGTCCGGTATAGAGGCGGTATGTTATGCCGCATCTTTCGAGAAAATCGATCCTTATGTAGGGCACATGATCTATCAGCTCCACCACCGGCCTGTCCTGTTTGGCCGGTTCCCTGTTGGCCAGATATCCAGCCTTTCCGGGAGTAAACCTGTACACGACATCCGCCATGGAGTAAAAAAGGGTATTTTCCTGCTCCACCCAGAAAAACCTGTGATCATACATGGTAAGTACCGTGTTCAGATCCAGATATGCAGTCCCGTTGCGCCATGCCGCTCTTTTTTCATATACTGTTTCGTCAATGATTATCAGTCCCTCGTCGTCTGTCAGAGAATAGTATTCGGACAACGGCATCACCACATCGCTGGGTCTGTGTTTCTCCTGATAATCCCTGTACAGCATAAACCCCAGTATGGTCACGGCAATGATCACCACCGCCGCCGCAACCAGTATGCTTATATACCTTCTCAATTCACCCTCCCGATACATTTGGAATTCTGTAACTTCACCCGTATTACGTACTCTGTCCGCGGACGATCCCGCAAGCGCTGATCGCACAGCAGCAAGCGCAGTCCCCGGTTAAAAGAACTGCGCTAATTGTAGCATTTTCTTACATTTATGGCAAGCCGTTTATCACTTTTAATTGATTTTTTGAGGGATGTTGTTGCTTTTTGAACGTAATGTCCGTAAAAAGTGCGGGCCCGCCTTTACCCTAAGCCGCATATGTACCGTTTCTGCCCGGTACAGCCCGGCCGCGACGGATGAACATATGCCTGTGGAAAGTGCGTTAAAAACCATTCTTGTGATATATATTCCATGTCATCCGCCGGTACGGCCGTAAAAACACAAAGTGTTTACGGGGTCATCCTAAGTGTTTTTTCAAAAACTCTTGCAGCGGCGGCGTCGGGATGCAAAGGGTCCGGTTCCCACGGAAAAGGCAGCATGCCGATCCCATATCCTCTCATATTTCGCAAGATCGTGCTGTCCGCGAGATTGACCAGAAGAAACCAGTTCTCGGTTTCCCTTCCCTTAAGCATAGTAAGAAATTCATATTCTTTGCTCCGCCATACAGCGGAACTCCCGATCACGATCTTCCTGTCGCACAGTCTCAATGTGCTCATGGCCTTCTGCGCATCGGATCCCAGGTCAAAAACCATAGCGTCATATTTTTCATTAAGAAACCCGGCTTTGTTACGGCATGACTTCCCTGCCAGATATCTGACGCGGTCGATCTCATACATGCCTGTCCTGCTTCTTACGCCGACGCTTTCCATCAATGCCCTGATATCATCGTGATCGTCCTGTTCCACAAAGCAGACCTTTTCACAGTCTTTTCCGGCCAGATAAGCCGCCAGCGCCAGCGCTACGGTAGTTGTCCCGCAGCCCGCCGACAGGCCGAACACGCCTATCCTTGTTCCTTCAAAGCTGTTTGCCTGCTTTGCGTTTTCTTTTTTGCCGCCTTCTTTTGTCTCAGTCTTTCCATTCTTGAGCTTTTCGAGCATTTTGATAAAAATATCCACATCCGATATACGTTTCCACCATTCCCTGCTGCATGCTTTTTGGACGACTTTTAACAGTCTGTCCCGCATCGCGTTATCGATCCCGGAATGGTTGACCATGTATTCCAGAAGCCTGCCCAGCGCATATACATCTGTTCTTTCGCTGACATTCTTCCCGCTGGACTGTTCCGGAGCCGAAAAGCCCGCAGTCCCGAACAACCCCTGTGACAGCTTTGCGCTTTCGCTTACAGCGCTTCCGAAGTCAACAAGATATGCCTCCTGCCCGGCTACAATGATATTTTCCGGCTTCAGATCAAGGTAATAGATCTTTTCCGGCAACGTATGCAGATATTTTATTATAGAACTAATCCGGAGTATTATATGAAAAACCTCATATTCCGAAAGGAGCCTGTGTGTACACATAACTCCCAGAGATTCACCCTCTATGTACTGCTCGACTATATAAGTATAGTCGTCATCCTCTTCCACATCGTAGATAATGGGAATAAAGGGTGAGTTAAGATGTTTTAAAAGATGAGCCTCCCTGACCAGCACATCATGATAACATGAAGATCTGGGAATGCCCTTGATGATCCTTAAGTCCCCGAGTGCCTTGTGTTCGGCAAGCCAGACTGTACTGTGCTCATGAGAACTTAAGACCGAAATGATCCTGTATCTGTCCAAAATATAGACTCTTGTGTGATAAACCTCCTTTCTTCCCGAAAGGCCTGTACTTTGGAAAGACCGCCGCTGCCCTTAAAGACGGCCTGAAAGAAACAGCGAGTGAAGATATTATAGATTCTTTATAGAAAAATTGCAAGGTTTTTCTTGACTAAATTCTATTTTGCTATATACTTATTTTACACAAGTATGCCGATATATATTTTAAGAGGGACATTTGTAAATGACCCTATAGTGTTACTTTTTCACAGAAAGGGGGTGTCACCATGAGAATAGAACGCCTTAATGACAACCAGATCCGCTGCACTCTTTATAAGAAAGACCTGATGGATCGCGAACTTCGTCTGAGCGAGCTTGCGTACGGTTCCGATAAAGCCAACGCTTTATTCCGCGATATGATCGAGCAAGCCAGCGAAGAGTGTAATTTTGATGCCGACGACTCTCCGCTCATGATCGAAGCCATCCCTGTTTCGAACGAATGTCTGGTGTTGCTGATCACCAAGTGCGATCTGGATGAACTTGACACCCGCTTCTCCCGGTTTACTCCTTCGGAAGAGGATGATGCCCCGTTCCGTGTTCCTTCGGCCGAACCGGAGGATAAGAGTTATGCCGATGAAGTGCTGAGCTGTTTTGACCATATTTCCGAGCTTCTCGGCGAGCAGCTTTCAGCCAAGCTTTTAGGCAATACCGATACAGCTCATAAGAGCCTGCAGACCGCGGCGGACCTTCCCGAGAACAACACGCCGTTCCTGAAGACCTTGGGCAAGATATACACCTTTGATTCACTGGATGCGGTGATCAACCTCGCGCATGTCATCAATCCTTTTTACCACGGCGAAAATACACTCTATAAGAACCCCGATGACGGACTCTACTATCTGGTAGTCAACCTTTCCGAGCATACCGCCGGTGAGTTCAACAAGGTCTGCAACATCATTTCAGAGTACGGCCAGTCGCTTCATGTATCACGTGCCAATATCGGACATTACGACGAGCATTTTGAAGTGATCGTACGGGATAAGGCAGTCCAGGTTTTATCAAAGCTTTAAGACAGTAATCTAAAAGCCGCGGCTTTTTTATAAGCCGCGGCTTTTTTGTGTGGTAAACAAAGTTATCATTACGCGCGTGTTTCCAGAAAACGATTGATCTGCTCTACGAGCGCATCGGCATCCAGCCCATGAACCGCGGCAGCATCCTCAATGCTCTCAGCCTGCGAAGCAGGGCATCCGAGGCAGTGCATACCGGCGCTCATCAGTATCGGCGCAACATCCGCGTTGGTCTTTAACAGCTCACCTATGGTTATTTCTTTTGTGATCATGGTCATATCCTCCTATCCGTTCATGTATTCTAACGGCTTTTCACATTACTGTCAATACAATCGGCACACTTTACGCATTTTTTATTTTTATACTGTTTGATCGTGATTCTTAATAATTTATATTTTTACCTCTTGTATTATTGAATTCTATAGTATATCATATATTTGTCCTTTGGGACGATCACATTATGACTACAGGAGGTAACTGACATGTATAAGATTACTGACGCTTGCGTAAGCTGCGGTACCTGCGCAGACGGATGTCCTGCAGACGCTATTGCACAGGGTGCTGAGCATTACGAGATCAACCAGGATGTCTGTCTTCAGTGCGGCGCCTGCCAGAGCAACTGCCCTGCAGATGCTATCGAAGAGGAATAATCGCAAACTTTTGCCCCGGATGACTAGTCCGGGGCATTTTTCATATCACAGTATGGTCACTTCTGTATCTCAAGGTTCAGGAATCTCGTCATCTCCAGCCTGCATCCCAGCTTTACGGTTCCGGTGGGACCGCTTCGCTGTTTGGAAACTATGATCTCAGCGATATTCTTGTCCTCTGTATCTTTTTTGTAAACCTCGTCCCTATATATGAACATGACCACATCCGCATCCTGCTCGATAGCTCCCGATTCACGCAGGTCAGAGAGCATGGGCCGCTTGTCGGGACGTCCCTCAAGCGTACGCGACAGCTGTGAAAGCGCCAGTATGGGACATTCAAGCTCCATGGCCAGGAGCTTTAAAGCTCTTGATATCTCGGATATCTCGTTCTGTCTCGATTCGCCGCTGTGCTTGCCGCTGCCTTCCATCAGCTGCAGATAGTCTATGATGATCAGTCCCAGATTATGTTCCATCTTAAGCTTGCGGCACTTGGACTTAAGCTTGTTGACAGTAACGCCTGATGAAGCGTCATTCAGGAACAAAGGGGCTTTTGATATCTCACTTGCGCTGTTGACCAGCCCTACCCACTGATTGTCCTCCAGCTTGCCTCTCCTGATAGCCTGAGAGTCCACCTTGGAATTCATGGATAGAATACGTTTGCCCAGCTCCTCCGTCGACATCTCCAGGCTGAAAAACGCTGTGGGAATGCCGTTCTTAACCGCGGTATTCTCGGCGATATTGAGAGCGAAAGCAGTCTTACCCATAGCAGGTCTGGCCGCAAGTATCACCAGATTGTTCTTCTGTAGCCCTGCCAGCATATAATCGAGCTCATAAAACCCTGTAGGTACCCCGGTTACAGCTCCCGAAACCTTCGATGCGGCATCTATGGACTTTAAGACCTGTACCATCACAGTCTCCATGGAAACAGCATCCACGGATTTCCTTTTACTGATGATGTCATAGATCTTCTTTTCGCTGGATTCCAGAATACTTTCCAGCCGGTCATCGTCCCGGTAGCAGTCTTTTTCGATCTCTTCCCCGGCTTTGATCATCTGGCGCAGGATGGATTTTTCCGCCACGATCTCGCAATGCTCTGCGATACCGGCGGCTGACGGGGTCGAGCGTACCAGTCCGCTTAAGAATTCCAGCCCGCATACCTCATCGGGAACCTGCATGGTCCTCAGCTTATTCTGAAGATTTACCAGATCCGCGTTTTTATGTTCATTGTAAAGGTCTACGATCGCCGAAAAAACCAGCTTGTTGGTCTCGTCATAAAAATCCTCCGCAGTCAGTCTTTCCGATGCGGTAAGAATGGCATCCCTGCTCAGGATCATGGCTCCGAGCACCGAGCGTTCAGCATTCAGGCTTCTTGGGCGTTCCCTTATCAATTCCCTGTCAGGCACGTTAAAACCCCTCCTAAACCGTTACTACCTCGACCTTCATGTTCGCGGTAACCTTGGGATGCAGCTTGATAGCCACAGTATAGTTTCCGGCATTTTTGATAGGATCCGCAAGCACCAGCTTTTTCTTGTCAATATCGTAACCCAGCTGATCCTTTATCCCTGCGGCGATCTCTTTTGCGGTAACGGAACCGAAAGTCCTTCCGCCTTCACCGCCCTTGATCTCCAGCCTGATGGAAGCCGCGTCCAGCTTCTTGCCGAAGTCCAGGGCTTCCTCATATATCTCCTGCTGCCTCGCGGTTTCTTCAGCCTTCTGCTGTTCAAGTATCTTCATGTTCTTGTCGGTAGCTTCAAGTCCGAGCTTTTTCGGCAGTATGAAATTTCTGGCGTAGCCGTCGCTCACCTTTACCACATCGCCCTTTTTCCCCAGGCTTTTTACGTCTTCTGTCAAAATGATCTGCATCAGATCTCTCCCCCTTCCTTCATACGGCGCAGGACTTCTTTAACCCTTTCCATCGCCTCATTTACATCACAGTCGTTAAACTGCGTTCCTGCAACGCTCATATGACCGCCGCCGCCTAACTTTTCCATTACCACCTGTACATTCAGCTCATCGATGGAGCGGGCGCTGACATAGATGATATCGTTGTACTCCGTAAATACGAAGCTGGCTTTGATATTGCTGACATCCATCAGTTCATTGGCTATCTGTGCTCCGATGACCGTAGGACTTTCAAGTCCCTTCGCGTCACACTCCGCAAACGCGTAGCAATCCATGAATACCTCTGCCGAAGCAATGCCTCTGGCTTTGGCCATATACTCGTTCATATCCGCCCTGAACGCTTTCCTGATACGGATAATATCCGCCCCGTTCCTGCGCAGGAATGCTGCCGCCTCGAACGTCCTGATGCCGGTCTTCGCCTGGAAATTGTTGGAATCTATCATAATACCGGCAAACATGGCATCCGAATCAAGCTGCTTGAGCTTCACGCCGGTGCCGATATACTGAATGATCTCGGAAATGATCTCGCTGGCCGAAGACGCCGAAGGCTCAATATATGAAAGCGCGGCATTGTCTATCGCTTCGGAAGACTGTCTGTGATGGTCGAGTACTACCACCGCGCGTGCCTTGCCTATGAGATCCGGGCACTCCGTATGGCTCGGACGGTTCACGTCAACTACCACCACCAGAGTCATATTGTCACACATCTCCAGCGCTTCCGCCGGTGTAACGATCATGCCGGGATATTCGGGATTACCGCGGAAACGATCCACCATCACGTCTATGGCAGATGTGGACTCACCCAGCACGATATGTGCTTCCTTGTTCAGTGATGCCGCTATCCTGTACACACCAACCGCTGCTCCGAAGGAATCGGCGTCGCCGTTGGAATGTCCCATGATGAGTATCCTGTCCTTGGTTTCGATGATCTCACGCAACGCCTGGGCTTTTACCCTTGACTTGACTCTGGTATTCTTCTCTACGGATGAACTCTTGCCGCCGTAATACTCTATCGCGTCGCCTCCGCGGATGACCACCTGATCTCCGCCGCGCCCAAGAGCCAGATCGATGGCGGCTCTGGCTTCCTCATAGCCCCTGTTCAGGTCATTGGCATGAGCGCCGATACCGATACTGAGAGTAGCCGAGATCTCATTGCCGATATTGACAGATCTGAGCTCATCAAGGATCGGGAATTTGGCGCTTTTTAACTCCTCCAGATACCTGTTCTGAAGCACGAGTATATATTTGTCTTTTTCAAGCTGTCTGATTAGCGCCTCGTAGTTCAGGAAATACTTGTTGATGCGCCTGTCAAGCATGGCTGCAAAGAAGGATTTGCGTTCTTCCTGAACGCTTTCAAGCGCTTCGTCATAATTGTCTATATAAACCAGCCCGACTACCGTTTCCCTGTCTGACAGCTCTCTCTTCAAGCTGTTTATCTGTGTCTCATCATAGAAATACAGAGCGATGAGGCGTCCCGATGACTTTCCCGCAGGGACATGTTTTTCACTGGACCAGAACGAATCCCCTTCCAGTCCGTCAACAGCGACATCTTTTAAAAGGACCCGGTAATTACTGTCATTGTGATCAAGCAGTATTTCCTTATCTGCCCCGTCTTTCTCGGGAAAAACCTCAGGATCGAGCTGCGGAAAAAAATCCGTGACCGATTGCCTGGTCTTGACTTTGTTGCCCACCATTTTGACAAAATTCGAATCCGCCCAGAGAATGCTTCCCTCAGCGTCCACCAGGGCATATGGCAGCTCCAGTTCTGAAGAAAGCCGGCGCTGTATGGTGCCGTATCCAACCGCGAAAGAAACAAGTTCCCCGACCAGCCGCTTTCTCCTGATCAGGTAAATGATCACGGAAGCCGCCGCGTAGATCAATAAAAATATGCTGGTAACAATACCCGCCTTTATATCGAAAACGTACATGTAAATATTCATGAAGACCAGCAGCGCGAACAGGTAGATCGGTGTTTTAAGGATGTTCTTAAGTATCGGAACCAGTTTCTTTTTTCTGTCCATGAGTATGTTCTCCAGGCTTTCAATGCGATTACACGTTTCTTTGTTTCGATCGAAAATGATCGTACTCATTATACCACAATAACCGCAAAAAGAAAAGGGCTTCCTCACATTTTGAGAAAGCCCGTTCATTCATCGGATCATTCCACTGTATAAGGCATCAGTGCCAGATGACGAGCACGCTTTACCGCAACGGTAAGGGCACGCTGATGCTTTGCGCAATTGCCGGTGATCCTGCGGGGAAGGATCTTGCCGCGCTCAGAAACGAATTTCTTAAGCTTGTTGGCATCCTTGTAATCAACACCACCGATGGTCTTGTCTGTACAGAAAACGCAAACCTTTTTCCTTCTGCGGATAATCCTTTTTTTCATGGGAGCATCCTTATCCTGCTGCTCCTTCGACTTATTGTACGGCATTACTGCACCTCCTGTTTACACATTAAGTAAACGGCAATTCGTCTTCCACTCCTGTAGGCTGGTTCATGAACCCATCTCCCTCATCGGCTGTTACCGACGGTCTGGAACCTGCGTTATAACCGCCATCTGACGGATAATTGCCGCCGCCTCCCTGTGAGGCGTTCTTACTTTCGGCAAATTCAATATCATCGCAGATGATCTGTACGCTGTAATGC
Organism: Lachnospiraceae bacterium; assembly: GCA_024698555.1. GTDB lineage: Bacteria > Bacillota > Clostridia > Lachnospirales > Lachnospiraceae > RUG11977. The sequence continues at coordinate 991 of JAILRI010000121.1, read as the reverse complement.
TTCACTCCGTCCTTTTCATAATTGTCATTCTGGATGCTTCCCGAGATGACCACTTTGGTACCCTTTTTCAGGTATTTCTCGACAAACTCGGCCTGCTTTCCGAATGATGTACAATTAAAAAAGTCCGCTTCGGGCTGTCCGTCCCTTTTGAAACGGCGATCTACCGCGATACTGAATCTTCCTACTGCTGTTGAATTTGCTCCCTGACTGTATCTTACTTCGGGATCACGGGTAAGTCTACCCATCAAGATAACTTTATTCATTAGACCTCCTTACTCTTCGTCCTGTCTAACGCATAAGTATCTGAGAACATTGTCCATAATGCGAAGCTTTGCTTCAAGCTGCGCGGGAACGCTGCTCTCAGCATCGAATTGGATGAAGTAGTAATAGCCTTCGCTCATCTTCTGGATTTCGTAAGCTAATCTCTGCCTGCCGGTCTCGTTAACCTTGAGATCCTGGCCGCCGGCCTTCACGATCATGTCCTTAACATTGTTCAGGACTGCTGCTCTGGCCTCATCCTCGATCACTGCATTGACAACTAAAGCTAACTCATACTTTGTCATAGTTGCGCTGCACCTCCTTTCGGTCTTTGGCTCGTCCTCTTATGGAGTCTCCACGTGGGACGAACAAGGAAAATATATATCACAATCGAGCATTATACTACGGAACGATCAAAAAAGCAAGTAAAATATTGTTTAAATTAATCAAATTTGCATTTAATATTTTGTTATCTCTTTGAAAATATACGGTTTATGTGTTAATATATATTGACCACCATAAACACTAACACTGAGAAATTTTCAGCTTTACAGCATATATTCCCCCCTGTGAAGGAACGAGGATGACACATGATTTCCGAATTACTTGAAATAAAAAAAGGCATCACCGCAGTTATCGGAAGTGGCGGAAAGACCTCTCTCATCCTGCGTCTGGCCGATGAACTGAAAATTAACGGAAAAGTTGTTTTCTGTACGACTACCAGGATCATGAG
>JAILRI010000107.1 GCA_024698555.1 Lachnospiraceae bacterium | reverse complement strand
TGAGAGACGTTTCCAGCCTGTTATGGTAGATCAGCCCTCTGTTGAGGATACTATTTCCATACTCAGGGGTATAAAGGATAAGTATGAGGTGTTTCATGGCGTCAAGATAACCGATGCCGCGCTTGTAGCGGCGGCCACATTATCCAACCGCTATATTTCGGACCGTTTTCTGCCCGATAAGGCCATAGACTTGGTGGACGAAGCGTGTGCGCTCATTAAGACAGAACTTGATTCCATGCCTACAGAGATGGACGATTTAAGACGCCATATCATGCAGCTGGAGATAGAGGAAGCGGCGCTTAAGAAGGAAACCGATCCTGCCAGCGTCGAAAGATATTCACATATCGGTGAAGAGCTTTCGGCTAAGAGAGATGAGTTCGCTGCAATGAAGCTTAAATGGGACAGCGAGAAGGTCTCGGTAGAAAAAATAACGAAGCTGAAAGAAGAAATAGATGATGTTGGCAACCGGATAGCCGCGGCAGAGCGTGCTTATGATCTCGAAGGCGCGGCACAGCTCAAATATGGTAAACTGCCCGAACTGAAAAAACAGCTGGAAGAAGCTGAAAAAGCCGTACATGAACAGGGAATGACTTTGGTGACCGAGTCGGTGGACGAGGAAGAGATAGCAAAGATCATTTCCAGGTGGACGGGCATTCCTGTAGCCAAACTGTCACAATCCGAAAGAAGCAAGGTCTTAAATCTCGGAGATGAGCTTCATAAGAGAGTGATAGGACAGGATGAAGGCGTAAGGCTGGTAACGGAGGCTATCATCCGCTCAAAGGCCGGCATAAAGGATCCTACCAAACCGATCGGTTCATTCCTTTTCCTGGGACCTACCGGTGTAGGGAAGACTGAGCTGGCCAAAGCACTGGCACAAAGTCTTTTTGATGATGAATCCAATATGGTTCGTCTCGATATGAGCGAATATATGGAAAAATTCAGTGTATCGAGACTCATAGGAGCGCCTCCCGGATATGTGGGATATGATGAAGGCGGACAGCTGACCGAAGCAGTCAGAAGGAAGCCTTATTCGGTAGTGTTGTTTGATGAGATTGAAAAAGCTCACCCCGATGTATTCAATGTACTGCTGCAGGTGCTTGATGACGGAAGGATCACTGATTCGCAGGGGCGTACCGTAGATTTTAAAAACACCATTATTATTATGACTTCGAATCTGGGCAGCCAGTATCTCCTGGACGGGATCAGGGAAGACGGATCTGTCAGTGAAGAGGCTTCGCAGCTGGTTCAAAATGAGCTGCGAGCAAGCTTCAGACCTGAATTTCTTAACAGACTTGATGAGATCATTATGTTCAAGCCTCTGACCCGTGACAATATCAATGCTATAACTGCCCTGATGCTGGCAGATATCAATGCGAGACTGTCTGACAGACGTATAACTATCGAACTGACAGAAGATGCTTATACTTATATTGCGGAAAACGGCTTTGATCCCATATACGGGGCAAGACCGCTGAAACGATTCATGCAAAAAGAAGTAGAAACCCTGGCTGCACGTATGATACTCGAGGGCAAGGTTGCTGAAGGCGGACGCATAGCTATCGATGTAAAAGACGGACATCTGACAGGGATCTGATGGCGGCGCCATTCACCCGACCATTCATTTGCGGAACATACTTGGCGGAAAACTTCCGTTTAAGTGCGCTTAAACGGAGGTTTTCTGCTGTCTTGACCATGAATAACAGCTGAGGAAACACTATATCTGTGTTTCTTCGCAGTAACAGGGGGCAAGGTTATGCTTGCTTAATAGCAGAAAATTTGGTATGATATACAAACAAAGAGTTGTTTCTTCGAAAGCAGTCATTGCTGTCTGATACAGGACTGACAGATGTTTAGGAGGCTTTATGGATCGTAAACCAATCATTTTCATAGACGGAGGCGATACTCTGATCGAAGAGGGATCGAACGATCGTGATCCGCTGACTGATATAGTGATCACTGCCATGCCCATACCGGGAGCGTTAGAGACGCTGCGCAGGCTTAAAAATGAGGGGTATACGGTCTGCCTTATAGATAACGTAAAAAGTGAATCTGTTTCAAATGTGTTCGGAATAAATGGGCACATCGACTGCTTTGCGTCTATAAGTACCTCGGAAGAAACCGGAGCATCCAAACCGTCCAAAGAGATATTTGAAGATGCCATGACCAAAAACTCTCTTTCTGATGACGACAAGCCCGATATAATCATGATCGGTAACAGCTGCAGGGATGATATTGCCGGAGCAAACCGATTCGGTATCACTTCGGTGCTCATGGACTGGTCGCCCAGGTACAATATGACACCGCAGACGGCAGATCAGGTTCCGGATTATATCATTCATTCACCCGGCGAGATATTCGATCTGCTGGAACGCATCGAAAAGAGAAGGTAGGGATATGGACTGCAACACTGCGCAGAGTTATATTGAGCCGTTTCTGCACAATGAACTGACAGATGATGAAAAAGAAAGCTTTATCAGTCATGTCAACGGATGCAAGGATTGCAGGAACGAGCTGGAATTTTATTACATCACCTATTCGGTCTTTGATGAACTTGATCATGATGAAAACGGTGAGACTTACGATTATATAGCCGCATTGGACAGGAAGCTTGAAAGTTCGAGAAAAACTGTCAGCATGCGGCGCGCCATCAGGCAGATCGCTTTTATTGCAGCGCTTATCATTATGGCTTTGGTCGCTATGTTTATACTGCTTCATTGAATACAGAGAAAAACCTCCGAAAACGGGGGTTTTTTGTTTACTTGCGTTTTCGTCTAAAATGGGATATAATGTATAAGATTGTGACTGATGAAGAATATCGGTTACAAAGAGAGCTAGTACATCGATCGCGAAATAACTGGACTAATGCGCCGAATGCTTGCCCGAGAGTACATGTCTGAAAACGCAGACGTAGCGGGCTACGGCGAGGCTTTCAGGCGTGTGCTACAGGGATAAGCCGTCAAGCATTCGGTCCAGTTATT
>JAILRI010000106.1 GCA_024698555.1 Lachnospiraceae bacterium | reverse complement strand
AATAACTGGACTAATGTGCCGAATGCTTGCCCGAGAGTACATGTCTGAAAACGCAGACGTAGCGGGCTACGGCGAGGCTTTCAGGCGTGTGCTATCGGGATAAGCAGGCAAGCATTCGGTCCAGTTATTTAAGAATCGATGCACTAGGATCAGGGAAACGACGATTTGATCTGCGTTTCCTCAAATCGGTCATAAAGGAGAACGCTTATGAAAAAGTTTTTTGCTTTTCTGCTGTCATGCATATTATGTATTTCACTGTTTTCTGTCCGGCCGGCCGAAGCTGCGACAGCCAAAAAAACAGTTCTCAGCAGGACCACAGCCTCTGTTCCTGTCGGCCGCACGTTACGTCTGAAATTAAAACACGCTGACGGTGAGGTCACATGGAGCAGCAGCAAAGAATCGGTCGCCACCGTATCGGCCAAAGGCAAGATCACAGGTAAGGCTGTCGGCTCATGCAAGATCACCGCGGAATGCAATGGCAAAAAATATACCTGCAGGGTGAGTGTATATAAAAACATTCCCATCAGGATAGACAGCTATACGATCAATGGTTTTTCCGAAGTCTTCAGACAGGTATTTGCCATAGACTTTAAGGACAGTCCTGAGTATTCCGGATTTTATAAAGAGCTTCAGGCATATGGCAATTATGGTACATTTTTGTTTTCCTATGATGAAAACGGTGAATTTGATGATGATAACTTTATCGTTTTGATCAAGAATCTTTCCTCGGCCATCAAAGATAATCCCGAGAGCGAAGTGCTTCCCGCTCTGGCCTTTGCCATGATCGGAACCGAAGAATACACCGATCAGGAAGGCAATTCATGTCGGGTATTTTCCGGAAGCACAGATATGTTTGACATGGAAGAATTCTTTGATGATGCGGAAAACTCCTCATTAAATGAGAAAAAGGATAACGGCGTACATTTTATATACTATCCTGTTTCAAAGGGAAAAGATTACGACTGTCTGATCATTTTCAGCGACAGCGAAGTGTTTGATCGTATTTCGTGGTATAAAAACAATTAAAATCAAAGGAACCTGAGCACATCGCGTCAGGTTCCTTATTTTTATGGTTTCTTATGTTTTCGTTCCGTAAGCGTTTCCTTCAGGGATACTATCTTATCGGCCATACATACTATCCACGCTTCTTTAGTTTTGGGAACACGTGTGATGTTGAGCGGCCACATATGACTGTAGATCACCTGCTCCACGAGCTTATCAATATCCATATATTTCCGGGCATTGTTCATGGCCTTGCTGGCATGAAAGTATCCATGCAGCCTGTGAGTACCGTCACTTGAATCATGCCAGTCATAAAGATAAAAATCGTGAAGCATGGCTCCGGTAAGCAATACCGGAAGATCCGCATGCAGGTTGAACCGCTTATTGAGCAGATAGCTCAAAAAAGCCACCCGCTCACAATGCTTAAAGGTCGATATGCGCCCGTGCTGTATAAAATCTTTCATACGTCGGACGTTTTTATTGTCCTTTATATCGCCGATCAGATCCTGAACGGCCTTGTAATCGGATATTGAGCATTTCATATCATCAATTGGTATAATTGTCAAAATAACCCTGCACCAGAACCACCGGAGTTCCCTTGTCACCCGATCCGCTGGTCAGGTCACATAAGGAACCGATAAGATCGGTAAGCTGTCTGGGAGTTGTTCCCTGTGATGCCATATTACCTTTCAGATCACCGTCTTTCTTGCGGATACTATCCGAAATAGCTTCTTTCAGCGCGTCTCCGGACAGATCCTTAAAATCGTTATCCGCAAGATATTTTAATTTAAGCTCGTTGGGTGTTCCGATCAGACCATCGGTAAAGGCGGGCGAAACTACCGGATCGGCCAGCTCCCAGATCTTGCCCTGAGGATCTTTGAACGCTCCGTCACCGTATACCATGACCTCAACCTTTTTGCCCGTAGCATCGCCGATCTTCTTCTGAATATCGAGAACCAGCTGCTTGCAGTCTCTGGGGAACAGTTTTACCTTATCTTCGGTTGACTTATTGGAACCTAACAGACCATATTTTTCATTGCATCCGCTTCCATTTACAGGAGCGTTCAGAATATCGTCAAGGCCTAAGACCACCTTTGCGCCGGCAGCTTTAAGGATCCTCTTTGTACGCGCTCTGGTATGTATATCACAGGTAAGAATATGATCGGTATAATCAAGGATAGCCTTGGGCTGGTTCGCAAATATGATCTCAACCTCG
>JAILRI010000105.1 GCA_024698555.1 Lachnospiraceae bacterium | reverse complement strand
GTTGTTTCCGATATGGCTAAGGAAGGCGAGACCGCAGTTAACTGGCTGCTCAGCCAGAACCTTGACGTTTATAACGTAATCCATATCCAGGGCGCTATGGGTAGCGATGCTCAGATCGGACGTACCGGTGCTCTTGATGCTCAGTTCGCATCAGGCAAGATGAACAAGGTTGTTCAGCAGACCGCTACATGGGACGAGGCTGAGGCCAAGAAGATCGTTGAGTCTGTTATCAACAGTGGTGAAGATTTCAACGTAATCTACGCTGAGAACGATGGTATGGCTAAGGGTGCTGTTGCAGCACTTGACGAGGCTGGTATCACTCATGGTGTTGACGGCAAGGTTATCGTTATGGGCTTCGACTGCAACAAGTGGGCTCTTAGAGAACTTAAGGCCGGTGCTTGGAACTATGATGGACAGTGCTCACCTTTCCAGGCTCAGATCATCAGCGACCTGATCAAGAGCGGCAAGGCTCCTTCATCCAAGAAGATCATCAACGACGAGAAGGGCTTCGATGCAAAGACTCTTACCGATGCTGACATTGACAACTATGGTTTAGGTGAATGATCATTAGTTTTTGACCAGACGGCGCAGCAAGGCTGTAGTTATTTAAACAGCGCCTTGCTGCGCTTTTTTTAGGAGGTTCAACCTATGCAAGAGGACAGCTTGCTGAAAATGCGGCGCATTGAAAAGCGATTCCCCGGGGTGCTGGCTCTTCACAATGTGGATTTCACCCTGCGTAAGGGAGAAATTCATGCGCTTATGGGGGAAAACGGAGCCGGAAAATCAACTCTGATAAAGATTCTTACCGGAGTTTATCCGATGGACGGCGGCACCATATTTGTGGACGGGATGTATGTAAAGATACATTCTCCTCAGGATGCACAGAATAAAGGAATAAGTACGGTTTATCAGGAAATTACTCTGTGCCCTAACCTTACGGTGGCTGAAAATATGTTCATCGGTAGGGAAACCGGTATCACAGTAAAGCAAAAAGACTATGAAAAAAAGGCTGATGAAATACTTAACAGCCTTAACATACCGGCCAGAAGCACACAGCAGCTCGGAAGCTGTTCTCTGGCTGTTCAGCAGATGGTGGCCATAGCGCGTGCCGTGGATATGAAGTGCAAGATACTGATTCTTGACGAACCTACCTCATCGCTGGACGATAAAGAAGTAAACATGCTTTTTACCCTGATGCGCGATCTGAAATCAAAGGGTGTAGGCATTATATTCGTAACTCACTTTCTTGAGCAGGTATATGAGGTCAGTGACCGCATTACAGTCTTAAGAAATGGTGAGCTTGTTGGAGAATACCTGACTGAAGAGCTTCCTCAGGTACAGCTGGTTGCCAAGATGATCGGTAAGGAACTTGATGAGCTGAATACCCTGAGTGAAGACGAAGAGCATGAAACCGTGCAGAAAGAGGTATTCTACGAGGCAAAGGATCTTGCCAGCAGCGAGGCGAAGCCGTTTGATTTCTGTATTCATAAAGGTGAAGTCAATGGTTTTACAGGTCTGCTCGGTTCCGGCCGCAGCGAGAGTGTAAGGGCTATCTTTGGCGCTGATAAGGTCAATCAGGGTACCGTGAAGATCAACGGTTCAGCAGTTAAGATAACCAAACCTATTGATGCCATGAAACATGGCATAGGATATCTGGCAGAGGATCGCAAGCGCGACGGAATCATTGCTGAGCTGTCTGTGCGTGAAAATATCATTCTGGCGCTTCAGGTCATGAAGGGATTCTTTAAGCCTATCAGCCGGAGTGAATCGGAAAAATTCGCGGATGAGTATATTGATGCTCTCAGCATAAAGACCGCTAGCCGCGAAACACCGGTAGGCTCCTTAAGCGGCGGTAATCAGCAGAAGGTGATCCTGGCCAGATGGCTGCTGACTCATCCCGAATATCTGATCCTGGATGAACCTACCCGTGGTATCGATGTAGGTACCAAACTTGAGATCCAGAAGCTGGTACTCAAGCTTGCCGAAGAAGGTGTCAGCGTTACATTCATTTCATCAGAAGTTGAGGAAATGCTGCGTACCTGCAGCCGCCTGATAGTTATGCGCGACAGGCACATAGTGGGCGAGCTCAAAGGCTCTGACTTAAATCAGGCACAGGTAATGAAGACTATCGCCGGAGGGGAGGGCACAAAAGATGAATGAAAAGATTAAAAAGCTCTTTAACGGCGGCGTGGGACAGCTTGCGATCCCGCTTATAGCTATCGCCCTGCTGGTGATCTTCAATCTGTTCAGAGATCCGGGCTTTTTCAGCATCGGTATTATGCATAACAATGACGGCAATGTGGTACTTGCCGGCAACCTCATCAGTATTATCAATGGCGCGAGCGAGCTTGCAATACTGGCTATCGGTATGACTCTGGTAACGGCAGCCTGCGGCGGTCAGGATATCAGTGTCGGCGCGGCGGCAGCCATAGCAGGCAGTGTTTTTGTCAAGGTACTTAAGTCAGCTGCCTCGATAAACGGAGGAACCGTGATCCTGGCGATCCTGTGTTCATGTATCGTAGCCATGCTTTTTAGTACTTTCAACGGTGTTCTGGTTGCGGTTTTCAAGATCCAACCCATGATCGCGACCCTGATACTGTATACCTGCGGTCGTTCCATAGCCTACTGGATCAACGGCGGCGCTACGCCTACAGTCAGCAGTCCGATCATTAACGCTATCGGAAGCTTTATACCGGGTATTCCAATCCCGACTCCGGTACTTATAGTTGTTTTGATGACTGTATTGTTTAAGCTCCTGTTCCGCTTTACTTCATTGGAACTGTTTACACAGTCTGTTGGTATAAACGGCAGCGCGGCTCGTCTTAATGGTATCAATACTACATTTATCAAACTTCTGTCCTTCATTTTACTCGGTGTATGCGTGGCCGTGGCAGGCAGCATCGGCGTTAGCCGTCTTGGTCTGATCAACCATGAGACCCTGCTCATCGATATAGAAATGGACACGATCCTTGCAGTGGCTATCGGCGGCAACAACTTAGGCGGCGGCAGGTTCAAGATCAGTGGCAGTATCATCGGTGCATATGTTATACAGATGCTCACCATTACTCTGTACGCTATGAAGGTATCATCTACGGATGTAAAGGCTTACAAGGCAATAGTCATCATTCTTCTGGTGGTTATCGGATCACCCGTGGTAAAGGAGAAGTTCGGACTCCTTATGAGCAGATTACGCAAGAGTAAGGAACAGGCAGCGGCGAAAGGAGCGGGTGAAGCATGAATAAGAATAAAACCAAATACAGAGAACCGCTTAACGATACACAGCTGCTGATGACCATTACCATATGTATCTTCATCGCGATGTACATATTCTCGATGATTTTCTTCAAAGGCGGATTCCTGCATGCACAGCAGATCTTCGATCTGCTCAACGATAACGCTTCCCTTATCATAGTTTCCTGCGGTCTGACCATAGTCATGATCGGAGGCGGTATCGATATCAGTGTAGGCGCTGTTACTTCACTTGTAGTAATGAGCTGCGTGCTCTATCTGAACAAAGGCGGTAATGTATTTGTATCACTGCTGCTTGCATTGGGCATCGGACTCGGATTCGGGCTGGTACAGGGATTCCTGATCAGCTATCTGGAGATACAGCCATTTATCGTAACACTGGCAGGTATGTTCTTCGCGAGAGGCATGACGACCATTCTGTCTGTCAATCCCCAGAAGGTAGCACATGAAGGCTTTGCGGCGCTGCGTGACATCAAGATCGAGATATCATGGCTGGGATATGCCGCCAAAAACGGCAACTGGGTTCCGGCACGTATGGAGCTTGGAGTAGTGGTTGCTCTGCTATGTGTGATCCTGGTATTCATCCTGTTAAAATACATGCGTCTCGGACGTAATTTCTACGCGATGGGCGGTAATCAGACCAGCGCCCTGATGCTTGGAATCGATGTTAAGAGAACTCGCTTTATGAGCTACCTGATCTGTGGACTCTTAAGCGGAATTTCCGGTTATGTTTTCATGATGCACACCGGAGCCGGTAACGCGACCAATGCTGCAGGTATGGAAATGAACGCTATCGCATCCTCCATCATCGGCGGTACACTGCTTACCGGCGGTGTAGGTAATGTGATCGGAACCTTCTTCGGAACACTTACACTTACTACTATTAAGAAGATCGTTGTTGCGAGCGGTCTCAATGATCCCTGGTGGCAGAGTATCACCACAGGCGGTATGCTGTGCTTCTTCATACTGCTGCAGAGCGTGGTTTTAAGCCGCAGGGAGAAGAAAAAGAAAGCTTAAACCGATTGGATATGACCCCGGAGCCCGGCTCCGGGGTTTGTATTATTAAAAAGCAAATTTTGAACAATCAATAGCAACTATTGACAATTATTGAAAAAAATGTTATCCTTTTTCACAGTGACGTGAAGTTATTCGCGCCAAATTATATTAATATTTACCAAAACGGAGGAAAAGTTTTATGAAAAAAGTACTTGCATTGGTACTTGCCCTTGCATTGGTTCTGGCCATGACGGCATGTGCCAAGAAAGACGCAGGAACAACACCTGCTTCGGAGCCTACCAAGGCAGAGGAACCCAAGAAGGAAGAAACCAAGAAGGAAGAAACCAAGACCGAGGAACCCAAGAAGGAAGAAACCAAGACTGAGGAGAAGAAGGAAGAGACTCCCGCAGCCGGCGGCAATGTTACTCTGTGGGTAGCTGAGGCAGTTGTTGACTTCACCAAGGCTCAGATTGAGAGCTTCAAGGCAGCCAATCCCGACTACGCAAACTGGACATTCAGCGTTGAGCCCGTAGGCGAGGGAGATGCTGCAGGCAACATGATCACCGACGTTGACGGCGGTGCCGATATCTTCGGCTTTGCCCAGGATCAGCTTTCACGTCTGGTTGCAGCCGGTGCTGTTACACCTATTTCAGGTGAGTACGCATCCTGGATCGAAACCGAAAATGACGGCGGTGCTGTAGGCGCTGCAACTGTAGGTGACAAGCTCTACGCTTTCCCTATGACTTCCGATAACGGATATTTCCTGTACTATGACAAGAGCGTCATCAGTGATCCTTCTACTCTTGAGGGTATTGTAGCGGCTTGTGAGGCAGCAGGAAAGAATTTCTATTTTGAAATGAACGGCGGCTGGTATCAGACTGCATTCTTCTTTGGCGCAGGCGCTGAACTTACTTATGATACCGATGCTACCGGCGCATTTACCGCTTGCAACTGTGATTATGCATCCGAGAACGGTGTGGCGGCTCTTAAGGCTATGATCAACCTTGCAGCTTCACCCGCTTTCAAGAACGGATCTTCAGTTGATAACGCTACCGACTGGGCTGCTATCGTAGACGGAACCTGGGACAGCGCCAATGCACAGAGCTATCTTGGCGATAACTATGCATGTGCCAAGCTGCCTACCTTTACCGTTGACGGTCAGACTTATCAGATGAGTGGTTTCTCGGGCAACAAGCTTCTGGGCGTTAAGCCTCAGTCAGACGCTGCCAAGCTCGAGGTATGCTTAAAGCTTGCTCAGTATCTTACTAACGGCGATGTACAGCTTGCCCGTTTCAATCAGGTTGGCTGGGGTCCTTCAAACCTTGCCGCACAGAGTTCAGACGCAGTACTTGCCAATCCCGCTCTTTCGGCTCTGGCACAGCAGCTGAACTTCTGCATCCCTCAGGGTCAGTATCCCGGCGATTACTGGGGACTTGCAACCGCGCTCGGCGATGATGTCATCAACGGCACCACCACCGCTTCGAGCGACCTGATGGGCATCCTTCAGCAGTTCCAGGACACCTGTGCTTCATATGCTCAATAATGAGTCCCGGTAAAACTGTTTGATCGGTAAACGATGGAAATCTTTAATCCCTGTGCAGGAGAGAGAACGTTCTTATACGTTTTCTCTCCGCGAAAGGGAGCTTATGATTCTTCGCTGGGTAGCGGGGAATCTTTTTCTATATCATGTATGAGGTTACTGTATGAGAGAGCATGTTCAGAAGAACAAAAAGCTGATGATAGTGTTGGGGGTTGCGCTGCTTCTCTATGTTGTGATCCTGGTGTTTGTTATCGAAGCACGAAAGACAGGAGAGGAAACCGGGGAAGAAACGGTATCGGTAGAGAGCGATATTCAGCTGCGCGACGAGGTATATGCGCAGTTAAATGATAACATACCACAGATCGAAGATTATCTGAAGGCGAACGTCCAGCCGGGGACCAAAAACCTGACGGCGCATAAGTCAAAGATGACACTGCCCGGGCTTTATGACGGAAAAGCAGCCATAGTGGTAGTTGACATGAAGAAGGGGGCTTATGTACTGAATAACGGTCTGAGTACAGCATCCCGTATCAGCAATGAAAAATTTACCGCCGTTGAGGGAGGAGTAAGTCAGGAGGAATTTGCTGCCGCATTAAGCGCGGGCGGTTCAGGCAATGCTGAATTCGTTACCGCTGACAAGGGTGTGGTATACCTTGCATACTCGACACTTGAGGATTACGGCTGGAATGTGATGCTGGCTGTATTTGCCGATGATGTGATCGGTACGGAAGAGGCTGAAGAAGAAGCAGAGGAAGATGCAAAGGAGGCCAGTCCTTATACTGTATTCTGGATCATAGCGGCAGTTCTTCTTATCGCCTTTATCATCTTCTGTCTGTGGCCTGATGTCTGCGAGATAGGCAAAACCTTCGCTGACGGAGATTATAAGACCAGATTATCCTTTGTGATATTCGGATTCGGACAGATCATGAGAAAGCAGTTTCTGCAGGGCTTCGCGTTTCTGATCCTGGAAGCCGGACTGTTATATTACTTCTTTGGATTCGGGATAGGGTACCTTAAAGATATTGGAACACTCGGAACCGTAGCCCGCGGATACAACGAGGACGGTACGATATCACAGGGAGAGAACAGCTTTCTGATACTGCTGTTCAGTCTGCTGACTATTTTCGCGATATTTGCCTTTATACTTCTTTGGAGACTGAATGTAAAGGAAAACTATAAAGAACAGGCTCTTCTGGAAAGGGGTAAGACGCTGCCGGGCATAAAGGGAACCTGGAAGGCTCTTTTTGATGAAAATTTTGACAAGCTGCTGCTGGCGTTTCCGGTTATCGGTATTTTTGTATTTATAGTGCTCCCTATCGTATTTATGATATGCGTAGCGTTTACAAATTATGACAAGGAGCATCAGGCACCCGCAAACCTGTTTACATGGGTGGGGCTGCAGAACTTCAAGGACATGTTCTCCACCACGGTCGGCGGATACGGGCCCACATTTGCCAAGGTACTCATCTGGACTCTGGTCTGGGCATTTTTTGCTACCTTCCTCAATTACTTCCTGGGTATGGCTGTGGCCATCCTTATCAACCGGAAGGGCATCAAACTCAAGAAACTGTGGCGTACCATACTGGTCATGACCATTGCCATACCGCAGTTTGTGTCTTTGCTTTATGTATATAAAATGTTCGCGGCCGACGGCCTGATCAACAATTATCTGATCAAATGGGGATGGATAGAGACCTACATCCCGTTCTGGGAGGATCCGAGGCTTGCCCAGATCATGATCATCATTATCAACCTCTGGATCGGAATTCCTTATCTGATGCTGATCGCAACGGGACTGCTGATGAACATCCCTGAAGATCTGTATGAATCGGCGCGTATTGACGGAGCCAATTCCTGGCAGCAGTTCTATAAGATCACGCTTCCCTATATGCTGTTTGTAACAGGACCTTACCTGCTGACCAGTTTTATAGGCAATCTGAACAATTTCAACGTCATCTTCCTTCTGACCAGGGGAAAGCCGCAATCCATGGCTCTAACCGGCAATGCGGGATATACGGATCTGCTGGTTACCTGGCTGTACAAGATGACGGTAGATGATACGAATTACCGTCTGGCTGCAGTCATCGGTATTATGGTATTTGTGATCACGGCGGTCATTTCACTGGTAGTTTACGGCTTCCTGCCGTCAGTAAAAGATGAGGAGGGCTTCCAATAATGGCTGATAATAATATAAATGCGGCCGTTCAGGCCAAGAGAGACAGTGCGAATAAAGACAAGAAGCTTCGCTCCTTAAAAGGCAGGCAGAGGGCCGGTGATATCGCAGGTTATATAGTGCTGGTGATCATGTGCGTTATATGGCTGTTTCCCTTTGTGGGCATGATCCTTCAAAGCTTTCGCTCGTATATAACCGAAGATGGCGGTATGGTCTCATACATGGTGCCCAAGGCATTTTCGCTGGATAATTACAAATATCTGTTTACACCTGAGAACAAGTTCCTCAGATGGTATCTCAATACTATCATCATCGCGATATTTGTCTCATTGGGACAGACTGTCAATGTACTGTGTGTAAGTTATGCCCTTTCGAGAATGAGATTTGCCGGAAGGGAGCTGCTGATGCGCATCTGGCTGATACTCGGCATGTTCCCGGGCTTCCTTACCATGATCTGTCTGTATTTCCTGCTCAAGGAAATGGGACTGACTCAGGAAGGCGCAATCCCCGGTCTGATCCTGATATCTGTAGCCAGCTCCGGCATGGGTTATTATGTCTGCAAGGGATATATGGATACACTTCCGAAATCACTTGATGAGGCGGCACGTATCGACGGAGCGTCGAGAGCGAGGGTGTTTGTACAGATGATACTTCCCCTGTCCAAGCCCATCGTTATTTATACCGCGCTGGTTGCCTTTATGGCTCCCTGGTGCGATTATATCTTTGCTTCGTATGTGGCGTTCGGACACAGCGACAGCTACAATGTGGCCGTAGCCATGCAGCGCTGGGTATGGACCAATGATTATCAGGGCTTCTTTACACGCTTCTGCGCGGGGGGTGTTCTGGTCGCGATCCCTGTGACTATACTGTTCATGTGCCTGCAGAAATACTATGTAGCGGGCGTGACCGGCGGAGCAGTGAAGGGATGATGCAACAACAAAATTATAGTGGTTTTCATGTGCCTCGGGTTTAAAAGGCTTCGAGGCATTTGTTTTACTATACTGAGGATAATAATTACGGGTAAAAATATGATAAGAACGAAGTATAAGAAAATAACAGCATTAGTTATAGCGCTGGTTCTCTGCGTCACTCTGGCCGGTTGCAAACAGGGAGCAAAGCAGAATGAACATGATCAGGAGGCGGGTCCGGGGCAGACCACGGGTCAGACTTCAGACATATCTGAGGATCCCGACCTGGTTCCTGAGATCGATAATGAAACGATCATACCCGGTCGGACATCGGTTAACGACTTCGCCGCTGAAAAGGTGTTCGCGGACATTTTTGTTGAGCCTGTAAAGGGCATTTCCGACGACTTTATACGTGGGGTTGATATTTCCACGATACTTGCTCAGGAAGCCAGCGGCGTAAAGTATTATGACGCTGACGGCAATGAAAAGGATATCTTTGAGCTGCTTGCCGGGGCGGGAGTGAACTATGTCCGCGTGAGAGTCTGGAATGATCCTTATGATAAAAATGGATACGGCTACGGCGGCGGAAACTGCGATACTGCCACTGCTGCGACCATAGGCAGTCGTGCCGCCGAACACGGCATGAAGCTGATGGTGGACTATCACTATTCCGATTTCTGGGCAGATCCCAAAAAGCAATTCTGCCCGAAGGAATGGGAGGATCTGCAGATATGGGATAAGGCTGAAAAGTGCTATCAATACACTCTGGAAAGTATCAACGCGATCATGGACGGCGGCGCGGATGTCGGTATGGTACAGCTCGGCAATGAGATCAATAAGGGAATGAGCGGAGAGAAGCAGTACAGCTTTATCTGCCAGCTTCTTAATGCCGGCGCGAAGGCAGTCCGCGAGGCAGCTTCCGATCATATGCAGGAGGATATAAAGATAGCGGTTCACTATGCCAATCCCGAGGATCCGGATACTATCATAGACAGACTGAACAAGCTCAGGACCAATGAGGTCGATTACGATATAGTGGGAATCAGTTATTATCCCTTCTGGCACGGAACACTGGACAATCTCACGGAGCTGATGAAAAAGATACGCGCGGAATACGGCAAGGACGTGCTGGTGGCCGAAACCTCCTATGCGTATACCTTAGAGGACGGTGACGGTAACGGCAATTCAGTCGACGAAAAGGATCTGAACAAAAACTATGCCGCAACGGTACAGAGTCAGGTAAATGCTGTGCGTGATGTGTGCGAAGCGGTGGTAAAGGCCGGCGGACTCGGCGTATTTTACTGGGAACCCGCATGGATCCCGGTAAACCGTGTGGACTGGACTCAGCCTGAGGCCGAAGATACCTATGAGATCAACAAATCGCTGTGGGAGGAATATGGCTCCGGCTGGGCATCAAGCTATGCCGCCGAATATGATCCGGGCGACGCGGGAAAGTACTATGGAGGTTCGGCTTGGGACAATCAGGCGTGGTTTGATTTTGACGGAAAAGCGCTGCCTTCGCTGTATACCTACAAATATCTTAAATATGGCGCGGAGTGTCCGCTAAAGGTTGACTTTGCCTCTGACGCGCTGCTCATAGTTAATCCCGGACAGGCGGCTGCGCTGCCTGAGACTGTGGATGTACATTTTAACGACAGGAGTAAAAACGGGCCGGCGGCCGTAGTCTGGAATAGGGATGACATAACCCGGATGCTTGCTGAAGGTGCCGGGGAGGGCGCGGTAAACGACGCCGATGATGGAACGCAGAACGGAATCGTAGAGTTTCAGCTGAATAATGTCGGCGAATACTACATTAGCGGCGTTCTTGAAGATGGAAGCCCCATCGGGTGCCTGGTGAAGTCAGAATATATCAATCTGCTGTCGAATCCCAGCTTTGAGGATCCCGACAGGAGCATGTACGATGTGGACGGCCAATGTGTTGACTACCAGCAGAAGGAAACGGACGCTTCTACGGGCGAGTGGGCAATGCATTACTGGAGCTCGGGCAAAGTGCATTTTACCGCTGAACAGACTGTGACCGGGCTTACTCCGGGACTGTATTCGTTCAGTGTCCGGACACAGGGCGGTGATGCCGGTGATTCTCCTGAGATGTACATATATGTCAGAACCGGAGACCATGAATACCGCGAAGCCTTTAACGTTGCGGGCTGGGTAGTATGGCAGGCTCCGGAGATCACATCCTTTGAAGTAACAGGCGATTCTGTTACGGTGGGGGTATATGTGGACGCGCCGGCCAATGCCTGGGGCACGGTCGATGATTTTTACCTGTGCAGGATAGGGGATCTTTAAGGAAACCTTTCAGGCAAATTGCAAAATATCGGTCTGTAATTCGCATTTTTTGCTATTTTATTTTACACAATAGCTGGTATAATCATCTCATAATATAAAATAAAGGCCTGATGGCCGCATAGATTGGAAATCAATCGGAAGGGAGTTTACTATGGATAACAACAAGAAATTACACAGAAGCTTTACCGACAGGAAGATCGCAGGTGTTTGCGGTGGCATTGCCGAGTATTTCAATATCGATCCTACCGCAGTCAGAGTTCTTTGGGCTATTCTTTCCTGTCTGGGCGGAGGCGGTATCATCGCCTACATCATTGCAGCGCTCATCATGCCCGAAGAGAATTATCCCCAGAATCCGCAGGCATAATGCGGATCGCCGGATGATAAAGATTTTTTTATCTGTTTAGCTCTTCTGCTAGTACATCGATCGGCGGAAATCAGAAGGGTGTGTGGCCGGACAGAGCCTAGTACATCGATTCTTAAATAACTGGACCGAATGCTTGCCTGCTTATCCCGATAGCACACGCCTGAAAGCCTCGCCGTAGCCCGCTACGTCTGCGTTTTCAGACATGTACTCTCGGGCAAGCATTCGGCACATTAGTCCAGTTATT
>JAILRI010000057.1 GCA_024698555.1 Lachnospiraceae bacterium | reverse complement strand
GACTAATGCGCCGAATGCTTGCCCGAGAGTACATGTCTGAAAACGCAGACGTAGCGGGCTACGGCGAGGCTTTCAGGCGTGTGCTATCGGGATAAGCAGGCAAGCATTCGGTCCAGTTATTTAAGAATCGATGTACTAGGCGTTCTGAATTATTATCACTCCTTAAAAACTCACACCAGCTTTCCCAGCTCGCACACATGCGACACTCCGATGAGCTTTATCCTGTCGTTCTTTATGGACCTGGCGTTGACATTCGGCAGTATCACCGTGTCATAGCCTAAGTTCACTGCCTCGGCAACCCTGCTTTCCGCCTGCGCCACGCCACGGATCTCACCTGTTAAGCCCACCTCGCCGAATACCAGTGAATTTTCCGGCAGCGGCTTGTTCTTGTAACTGGACAGGATGGCCATCACTATGGCCAGGTCTATCGCCGGCTCCGCCACGCGCATCCCGCCCGCGACATTGATATAAGCATCGCAGAAGCCCAGCTGCAGCCCCAGGCGTTTCTCCAGCACCGCCATCAGGAGGTTGACTCTGTTGGAATCAGTGCCCGCCGCAGTCCTTCGCGGTATGTTGAACGTAGTCTTGCAGACGAGCGCCTGTACTTCCACCAGTATCGGCCTTGTGCCTTCCAATGACGCAGCGATCACAGACCCCGGTTCTCCCACAGGATGACCCTGCAGCATGTATTCTGACGGGTTCCTGACTTCCCTGAGCCCTGAGGACTGCATTTCAAATACGCCCACTTCGTTGGTGGAGCCAAACCTGTTCTTGACAGACCTCAAAACGCGGTAGTTTGAAGAATTATCCCCTTCGAAATAAAGTACCGTGTCCACCATATGCTCAAGTACCCTCGGACCTGCCACCACGCCTTCCTTGGTCACGTGTCCCACTATGAAAATGGTGATCCCCAGACTCTTGCCGATACGCAAAAGAGCCCCCGTGGTCTCCCTTACCTGGCTTACGCTTCCCGGAGAAGCCGATATATCCTCGCGGTACATGGTCTGTATGGAATCGATCACGGCAACCGCGGGCTTCCTCTCGGCCAGTATCTCTTCTATATTGTCCAGACTGGTCTCCGCTAACAGCACCAGCTCATTTTTGAATGAATCCAGCCTGTCCGCCCGCATTTTGATCTGCCGCAGCGATTCCTCTCCCGTGATATAGAGTACATCAAGCCCTTGTTCTACAAGTGTCTTACACACCTGAAGTAAAAGCGTAGATTTCCCTATTCCCGGATCGCCACCCACCAGTACCAGCGAAGAATTAACGATACCTCCGCCCAGTACGCGGTCAAATTCCTCTATGCCGGTGTGAGTCCTTACATCATCATGAGTCTCTATCCGCGATAACTCAACCGGTGCCGCCTTTAAACCCTGTGAAGCGCGCATAGCGGCGCTTACAGGCGACTTTGCGGATGTCTTAGGTGAGACCGGTTCCTCGGCAAAGCTGTCCCACGCTCCGCAGGCCGGACATCTGCCCAGCCATTTCGGTGACTCATTGCCGCATTCCTTGCAGAAAAAAACTGTCTTTGCTTTAGGCATGTATTAATTACCCCGTTTAACCATATACATTTGGGTGTCAGCGTGTCTTATTACTTCCTCAAGCTTTGTATCGGGTGTAAATGTGGTAGCGTAGGCGCCGCAGCTGGCCGATATCCTGAATCCATGCTCACAGCTTTTCTCTTCGCAATACTCCCCGACTTTTTCGATTATCGCGTCATAATCGCATTCCTCAAGAATAAACGCTACCATCTCATCGCCGCCCAGCCGCACGCAAAGAGCGCTTTCGGGGCATGCCTGTTTAAGGGAGGCCGCAACCGCCGCTATGGCCTTGTCCCCTGCCTCATGCCCGAGTGTGTCATTTATCTTTTTCAGGCGATCCAGATCCGCCATGATCACAGTCAGTCTCTTTCCGTTGTTTTCCGGAACCATCCTCAGCTTCTCATATGCCTCGAGGAAAGCCAGTCTGTTATACAGCCCCGTGAGCGCGTCGAGCTGATACATCCTCTCAACCTTTTCAAGCAGGAACTGCTGATACCGCATGTTGATATATCCGCCGAGCCCCACGCTGATCATATTTGATATGCCTGTCGTCTTCGAATAATCGGTAAGATCGTAGTTGGGAAATGAATAGCATATAAACCCGAGATTCCGGTTCATGTAGTCAAAAGAATTGAATACAATGGGATACCCGTTTGAAAGCTGCTCTATCATCCCGTCGCTTACCTGCGACAGATCGTAAGGCATTACCCGTCCGGACCAGCGATCCCAGTCAAACAGCAGGCAGTATCCGCCTTCCGGTTTTTCCTTGATAAAGAAATCACCCTCCGGCTCGAGACAATCCCTGAATACAAAACACTCAGCGTGAGGCATATAATAGTGTCTCAATGCATCCAGCAGTTCCTTCACATCCTTGCTGGCCTGCATAGCGGCAGCAATGGAATGCTGGTAGCGTATATCATCCTGATAGCGGTAAAATACGGTATTGAAGCTTTTTAAGACCTCGCTGCCCTTGTCGGTGCAGACCGGACAGCCGCAGGATTCATTCCTTATCAGCCCGGGCAGCACCATGATCCTGTCTTCGGTTCCATCCGGGCTCTCTGTCCCGCCAGCCGCACTCTTCCCTGACATTTCACCATCAATGCACTTAAGGACAGTTTCAGCTGTGATCCCGGCAAATTCGGGCGTGGTACAGCTTACCGTAGTGAGCGCGGGTTTATTTAAGTACGCCTCATAATACCCGTCAAAGCCTGTAACTATCACATCCTCAGGCACTCTTATCCCCGCGTTCTTAAGCACGTCGCAAACATTGATGGCCATTATATCATTGGCGCATATAACAGCTTCGGGAATGTCGCCCTTCGCTATCAGTTTTTCCGTCGCTTCCCGTGCGGGTTTTGACCAGAATTCCCCATAGCTCACCATGGAATCATCAAAAGCGATCCCATGACCGGCAATCACCTTCTTAAACACTTCCAGCCGTTCATCGGAAAACTGATTGCCCTTGATACCTGCCATAAAATGGGGTCTTTTTACGTTATGCTCCTCGATCACATGCCTGACCACATTTTCAAATCCTTTTGCATAATCAAACGCAATAGTCACGGTATGCTCATAGCTGCCGTCCACCACTATGACCGGAACCCCGTTTTTTCGGGCATTATCAATAATCTTTAGCGACACGTTCCTGGACTTTATCTTCTCGTCCATCAGGATCACCGCGTCCGTCCACTCCCACCGGATCAGGTCAAATACCGCCGTTTCGGAAGTGTCTGCCACGTCATTCCAGTAAAGATCCGCATTGATCGCATATATCCAGAGACTGCAATCATGCTTTCTCAAGGTCTCGTTCAATATTTCTATATAACTGTGCACCTGCGGTTCAAATACTCTTGAAGTACAAAGAGCCACAATCCGCTTATAACCTATCATAACCTACCTCTTGCCTTCAATAAGGCTTTTTTATACTCTGTCCGGCATTTATGCTTATCAACCCATGTTTATTGTATCATAACACGAATTAATGTCAAATACAAACGCCCCGGGATATCTACTACTGTCGTAGAAAATCCCGGGACGCTTGAAAATTCAAACAATCCATAAAAGCTTTAAATCAGCCTGTCAGGCTATATTCAACCCTCGATAAATATCTCCATTTCGCCGCGGCTCTTGGCGCCCACGGAACGCTTTACTTCTTTACCGTCCTTAAACAGGATGACTGTCGGAATACTCTGGATATTGAACTGAGCGGCTACTTCGCCGTTCTCATCAACATCGCACTTGCCGACTTTTAAGTCAGCTTCGTGATCTGCAGCGATTGCCTCGATAACGGGTCCCATCATTCTGCACGGACCGCACCAGGTAGCCCAGAAGTCAACAAGTACGGGCTTATCGCTCTTTAATACTTCATTTTCAAAATTGCTTTCGGTAATAATGATCTCTGACATGGTATTTTCCTCCTGAATTTTAATCATACCGATAATGAAATCGGAAACCAACCTCTTTTGTAAGTATATCTGTCTTATA
>JAILRI010000065.1 GCA_024698555.1 Lachnospiraceae bacterium | reverse complement strand
TTTGCAAAGGCTTTAGCCGGAAACGACCCCTCCAAGGCAAATGAACTGTTCGAGGCATTCGAAAAAGGCTTCGATCAGGCTACAAAAACCTGGGGAAAAGAGCTTCCCGAGATTAGCCGGAAAACTTACGATGCAGTTAAGGAAAAATTCAATAAATGGGCTGAAGAAGCGAATACAAATACCGATACGGTTACAGATACAGATCAGATCGAAGTCTGAGATTTTAAAAAAGGCCTGCCGGAATACTCCGACAGGCCTTTTTGATGTTCTTTATTTAAGTACTTCGATCGCAGCTCTTTCAACCTTGAGCCCTTCGGTGTAAAGCTTAAGAAATTCATCAAATCCCTTTACGTCCTCTGCAACGGGATCCATACTCTCGGCCTTAAAGCCCGCAAAGACCTTTTTCTCCAGATAAGCCTCAAGAGTTTCTCCGTCTTCCTTTTTCAGCATATAGTTTGCAAGCAACGCCTCGCCCCAGGGACCGCCCTCTCCGGCAGTCTCCATTACCGAAACGGGAACTCCCATGGCTGCAGCCATGATCCTCTGTCCGGAACCCTTTGCATTAAACCATCCGCCATGTCCGAGCAGCTTATCTACCTTGACACCCTCACCTCTGATAAGTATGTTCATACCTGTCTTTAGCGCTCCGAGTGCTGTAAAGAGAGTTGTACGCATGAAGTTGGCCAGCGAAAAAACAGCATCGGGCTTCCTCATGAACAACGGTCTTCCCTCTTCAAAATTGGTGATATGCTCACCTGAGAAGTAATTATATGCCATAAGACCACCGCAGTCGCTTTCTCCCTTAAGCGCTTCCGCATAGAGTCTGCTGTAAAGCTCCTGTGTGTCTATACTGCCGCCCGCAAGACCTATAACTTCCAGGAACAGATTTACCCATGCATTGAGATCCGAGGTACAGTTGTTGCAGTGTACCATAGCTACAGGATCTCCGGCGGGTGTTGTTACCATATCCAGTTCCTCATAGGGCTTTGAAAGAGCATGCTCCAGAACCACCATTGCGAATACGCTTGTCCCGGCCGAAACATTACCGGTTCTCTGAGCAACCGAGTTCGTAGCAACCATTCCTGTTCCTGCATCTCCTTCAGGAGGACAGAAAGGAATTCCCGCCTCAAGCTCTCCGCTTTCATCCAGAAGCTTAACGCCTTCGTCTGTAAGCTTTCCGGCATTTTCCCCCGCAACTAAAACCCTGGGCATTATATCCCTTATCTTCCAGGGGAAGCCCTTATCAGCTATAAGAGCATCGAACTTATCAAGCATATCCTCATCATAATTCTTCTTCGGACTGTCGATGGGGAACATTCCAGAAGCCTCTCCTATACCTATAACCTTTTCTCCGGTAAGCTTCCAGTGAATATAGCCTTCCAGAGTCGTCTGGTAAACTATATCCTTTACGTGAGGCTCTCCCTTAAGGATCGCCTGATACAGATGTGCTATACTCCATCTTTGCGGAATATGGAAATTAAAGAGTTCGGTAAGCTTCTCAGAGGCCTCCTGAGTCATCGTATTTCTCCAGGTCCTGAAAGGAACAAGCAGCTTTCCGTCCTTATCGAATACCATATAGCCGTGCATCATGGCCGAAATACCGATCGCCCCGATCTTTTTTAAGGTGACCCCGTATTTATTCTTAACATCCGCCGCAAGCTGTGCGTAGCAGTCCTTAAGTCCCGTCCATATATCATCTTCCGAATAAGTCCAGATATTATTTTCCAGCCGGTTCTCCCATTTATGGGAACCGTTTGCCACAGGCACAAAATCCTCGGTTATCAGTACGGCCTTTATCCTTGTTGAACCGAACTCGATACCCATTGTTGTTTTGCCGTTTTCAATAGCTTCTTTAATGTCGATGCTTCCCATGTCCCGCTCCTTTTCATAAATAAATTATTCGTTACTATTCGGTCCCGAACCATACTCTCCGCTGCGTGGTTACGGGCCAATAGTCCTGGTTTACAGTGATCTCACGCTCACGCAAAACGCGACTTTCATCGCGAAATCACCATTACGATCCGGCGTACCTGCAGGCCGCTGTATCTGCAGGCATTTTTCAGACCTTTATTCATTATATATTAAATATATACAAATAAAAAACCATAAACCTTACAAAAATGGTTAATTTTTTTACAGCGCATTGACAATAAGATGCCAGATCACACCCTGCCAGCCCTCTGCATGAGGTGTGATGCGTTCATCCGAAACTACAGGTATCAGCACGCAGGCATCCGAAATTTCTTTGGAATAGCCCCCGTTTCTGGACACTATTGATATAACCCTTGCATTTTTTTCCTTTGCAAGCTTCAGGGCGGTGACGATATTCTGAGAGGTCGTCGCACTTCCTCCCCCCACCGAAAATACCATAACGGCGTCTTTTTCAGAAATATGCGAAGTCTTCAGCCATTCCGTAAACGTAGTGTCCCAGCCCTCATCATTTGTCCTTGCTGTCAGCTCGGAAACGTTGTCTGTGGGCGCATATGTTTCTATCCCTCCTATCTTTCTGAAATCATTAACCGCATGACTGGCATTTGCCGCGCTTCCGCCAACTCCGAGAATAAAAAGCCTTCCGGAGCTGCTCCTGAGCTCCCGAAGGATATCCACGACCTTTTCGATCTCCTCCTTCGGAACAGTTTCTGCGATCTTAACGGTTTCACTCAGATAGTTTTCAATGTACGCTTTTGTTTCCATGCTAATCCTCCATGCCGAGCACTTTGTGCGAGGCACGCGAGGCG
>JAILRI010000042.1 GCA_024698555.1 Lachnospiraceae bacterium | reverse complement strand
CATTTCAATATCCTTGGCTATAACCGAGTAGTTTATGGAGGACAGGCGGCTGACCTTGATAAGCGCTGCCACTGCCACACAAACACCGAGTATAACAAAGGTCAGCCACTTGATGAAAACTGGATTCAGACCGTTCAGTCTGGATGAGCTCTCGTTGATACCGACTGCCTGGGTGTAAAGTCCCAGGTTGGTAAACTTGAGAACAAGCGTCATGATGATCACGCAAAGTGCCATGATGAAGAACGGCGTCGGGATCGGAATCCCCGGTATAAATCCGCCATAGTATGAAAACTTGGGATCGGATATGATTGGCAGCTCGTTATTGTTTATCCATGCTGCAATGGAACGTCCCGCAGTATAAAGGATCAGCGTTGCTACCATGGGCTGGATCTTGAATATGGATACCAGCATACCGTTGAAGGCACCAAATGCCATTGCTACAAGACAGCTGATAATGAAGGCTGCAAAAACAGGCATTCTCAGTGTTTCGGGTCTTGTATTGGTTCCGCACAGAGCCCTCAGAAGTGCGCTTCCGGCGATGGCGATAGCCGCGCCCACACTGATATCCTGTCCGCCTGATGCAGCAGTTACGAGCGTCATGCCTATTGCAAGTATGGCAAGCTCGGAACCGTTATCAAGCACTGTCATCAGATAACCCGAAAGAACCGGATCTCCTGCACTGTTGTATCCCAGAGTGATCTTAAAAAATCCGGGATCCGCTATAAGGTTGAATATAAGCAGCAGAAGGAGCGCTGCTATTGGAATGAATATCTGGTTTCTCATAAGGCTTCCCCATAAAGATCCGCCTTTCTGACTTCTTAAATCCGCGCTCATTGTTTCGCTTCACCTCCTGCAATAGTACTCATGATCTTGTTCTGGGTTAGATCATCACCCGTAAGCTCACCTACCACCTTTCTGTCTCTCATGACTATAAGTCTTGAGCAGGTGCGGAGCATTTCGTCTGTTTCGGACGAGATAAACGTAACACTCATTCCCTCACCGGCCAGTTTGAGCACGAGCTTCTGAATATCGACCTTTGTTCCTACATCGATACCTCTTGTAGGCTCATCAAGTATCAGGTAATCCGGATGGGTCAGAAGCCAGCGCGCAAGAATACATTTTTGCTGGTTGCCACCGGAAAGAGACTTGATGGGGGTATCTGCCGATGCCGTCTTGATACTGAGCGTCTTGATATATTCTTCGGCAAATGCATTTGCCTGAGCCTTGGTAAAAGGCTTAAAGAATCCTTTCATAACCTGAAGGGCCAGGATAATGTTATCCCTTACGGAAAGATCACCAACGATACCATCCACCTTACGGTCCTCGGGAAGATATCCGATACCGCATTTCATGGCATCGATAGGCTTTGCGATCTTTATGGTCTTGCCGTTCTTTTTAACCGTACCCGTCAGTACTCTGTCAGCACCGAAGATCGCACGGACACATTCGCTTCTTCCGGAACCAAGGAGCCCCGTAAATCCGTTTACCTCTCCCTTTCTGATAAAGAAATCAAACGGCTTGATACCTTCGGTACTGGAAAGACCCTCTGCCTCGAACAGCACCTCTCCTCTTCCTTCATCCTTATCCGATCCGGAATCGGACTTGATATCGGAAAGATCATCAAGCTCTTTGCCGAGCATCTTTGACACGAGCTGAAGCCTGGGAAGATCCTTGATCTCATATTCTCCCACAAGCTTGCCGTCGCGAAGGACCGTGATACGGTCACACACCTCATACACCTGATCCAGGAAATGGGTGACGAAAATGATACCTACGCCGCGTCCCTTGAGCTCCTTCATAAGCTTGAACAGCTTCTGAACCTCCTGATCATCAAGTGAAGATGTGGGCTCGTCAAGTATGAGCACCTTACATTCCATGTCGACTGCCCTTGCTATCGCCACCATCTGCTGAACTGCTATTGAACAGCTTCCGAGCTGCTGTGTGGCCGATGCCGGTATGTCGAGAGACTTAAGGAGCTTGTCTGCGCCTTCATTCATCTTCTTCCAGTTCTGCAGAACTTCATCGGATCTTCCGATGTACATATTTTCCGCTACCGAAAGATTGGGGCAGAGAGTAATCTCCTGATACACAGTACTGATCCCAAGATGCTGGGCATCCTGCGGAGAACGTATCTGTTCTTCCTTTCCTTCCAGATATATATATCCATTATCCTTTGTGTATACACCGGTCAGAACCTTGATCAGCGTGGATTTTCCGGCGCCGTTCTCACCCATCAGGGCATGTATTTCTCCAGAGCGGAGTTTGAAATCAACTCCCTGCAAGGCCCTAACACCGGGGAAGACCTTATCTATACCCTGAAGATTGAGTAATAACCCGTTTTCCATTTACTCTCTTCCTCCTGCGCGATTTCTTTTCTTTAAAAAGCGCGACGCAGATCTGGTTAACAACTTTACCGACGTCTGCGCCGCGCAATTTTCAGCTAATCTTTAAGTTACCTGTATAAATCAGATACCATACTTGTCTACATCATCCTGAGTGATCTTTGTAGCGTCAAAGCCCTTCTCGTCCATGATGATGGTCTTCTCTGAAATGGTCTCGCCCTTCTCAAGCTTCTTGATAACTTCGTCGATGTATGATGACTGGAAAGGATTGCACTGTCCGTCATAGTTCCAGTTCTGGTTAAGAAGCTCTTCAAGTGCCCACTTGTTGCAGTCAAAGCCCATAACTACTACGTCTTTGCCAACGCCGTGAGAGATGTTTGCCTTGTCAAGTGCTGCAACAGCACCCTTAGCCATATCGTCGTTCTCTGCATAGATTACGTTGAAAGGAGTACCTGCATCGATAACTGACTGAACGATCTGCTGAGCTGTCTCTGCGTTCCACTCTGCTGTCTGCTGTACTACGATGTTCCAGTTGCTCTCTGCTGCAACCTTGGCATCAAGAGCGCCGCTGCGGCCCTTCTGAGCTGCTGAACCCATAACGCCCTGGATATGGATTACGTTGTACTCATCAAGATTCTGGCTTGCAAGCCAGTCAACTGCGGTCTGGCCTTCCTTATCCATATCGGAAACGATTGATGCTGCGTAAAGGCTCGGATCTG
Organism: Lachnospiraceae bacterium; assembly: GCA_024698555.1. GTDB lineage: Bacteria > Bacillota > Clostridia > Lachnospirales > Lachnospiraceae > RUG11977. The sequence goes on along the minus strand of JAILRI010000042.1, from coordinate 2,066 downwards.
CATCGATGGTACGGTCAAACAGGATAACCTGGATACCTGCGTCCTGAGCATCCTTCAGAACTGAATCCCAACCTGAGGTGTCAGCTGCTGAAAGAAGAAGGTAATCAACGCCGTCCTGGATGAACTTCTGAGCTGCTGTGATCTGCTCATCGTTCTTAAGGCTGTATGCGAAGGAAGCGTCATAGCCGTTAGCTGCCGAGAAGGTTTCCTTCAGGTCTTTGTCATTTGCGGTACGATAACCGGACTCATTAGGGTCATTGTTGATGATGCCGACCTTGATCATATCCCCGCCGCCTGATGAACCTGCGTCTGCTGCTGCATCAGAGCTGTCAGAACCTGCTGCAGGAGCTGCCGCATCAGAACCACCTGCTGCGCCGCCGCATGCTGTAAGGCCGATAACCATGGAAGCTGCCATTAACAATGCCAATGCTTTCTTTTTCATTTTCATATCCTCCCTTGTCGAATTAAGGTTTATTCTCAAAGGACCATTCCTTTGATGCTCATATGTTATCCGATTTGCAGCAATAATAAAATCAAAAAAAACACCCCTATGGTTCAAAATCTTATGAACGCACAAAGGTGTGGTTGAAAAAATTATTATGGGGGTTAAATATTTTCAAATCACCTGATCCGCATCACGAAGCATCGAATGGCAGCATCACCGTGACCATCGTACCGCTGCCGTACTGTGAATCCACATGAAGTCCGTAGCGGTTTCCGAACTTGAGTCTGATTCGTTCATTAACATTGTAAAGCCCGAAAAAATCCGGCGTATCGATCTGTTTTTTGTTCGTCTCTCCTTTGCCCTCCGGAACCAGACTAAGCCTTTTGCTTATCTGTTCGAGCCGTTCCTGCTTTATGCCCATCCCGTCATCCTTTATATAAATATAGGCAATACCGTTTTCACGGTTTCCGGTCACGCTGATGCTTCCGCCGCCCCGCTTATTCTTGATCCCATGATACAAAGCGTTTTCAACCAGCGGCTGTAGTGATATTTTCGGAAGCTGTACATCATTTATCTCTTCCGGTATATCTATCTCATAATGAAGGATATCCTGATACCTAACCTGCTGGATCTCAAGGTAGCTCGAAACGTGTCTCATTTCATCTCTGACCGTAACAACATCCCTGCCCTGCCCCAGAGACGAGCGGAAAAACTCCGAAAGACTCTCCACCATACTGACCACCCTGCTCTGGTCACCGGCTTCCGCAAGCCATACTATGGTATCAAGTGTGTTGTACAGAAAATGCGGGTTTATCTGCTCCTGCAATATCTCAAGCTCCGCCCTTCTTAAGCTTTCCTGCTCATTTGTCACTTCCTCTAACAGTGCGTTGATCCTTTCGATCATCTCATCAAGTGATTTGCCCAGAACTCCGATCTCCGAATCCGAATCAATATCCGCTCTCACAGTCAGATCTCCTTTGGTGACCGCTCTTGTAACCTCCGACAGCTTTCTTACGGGGCTTGTTATGGTCTGGGATATCCTGTAGGACAAAAAGATCACCAGCACGATAACAACAAACAGCGAGATGAACAGACTTGTTATATTCTGTACATAAACCTCTCTCATGGTATTTCTGATATTATTCAGATCCTGGATCTCATAATAAATGAACTGGATGATGGACTCACGTACAAGCCCCGTTACGATCTGCACATCGTTTTCCCATATAAGGATATTATCCTCATACCTTCCGCCCTCAGCCAGATTTTCTCCGATACGGTCCGTATATGTTCTTAAGTTCACCAGATACTTTCCTATATCCTCAAGACGCTTCTGATTATCCTCCGACAGATTACGGTCATTTTCAAGTTCGCTGACAACCGCCCCTGCTTCGTCAAGCATTTCATACAGACGCGACTGTGCAAAAGTCTTGCTCTCCACTATAACAAGATAAGTCTCGTAATCAAAATCACTTTTAAAATCCAGACTGAAGCTGGAGGCCCTGCCGGCGGCCTCGATCAGTTCATCATATTGCCTGTTCTGTCTCTGAAGGGAAATAAGCGATATCAAAAGAAAAACGAGCAGCGGAAAAACAACGATCAGATACGAATATCTTATCTT
>JAILRI010000251.1 GCA_024698555.1 Lachnospiraceae bacterium | reverse complement strand
CATAAGCGTCCATCCGATCGTCCGTGCCCCGTAAAACAGTTCCTTATCTCTGGGAAGCAACGCTTCCTGCGCTTCCTTCGGTGCCGAAGAGAAGAACTTCTTGTCCTGGATAAATGCCACTGCAGCAAACAGCATCAGAGTTATTGCAGCACAAAAAACGATCGCCAGAAATATCGTTAAAAGCATAATGTCAATTACCGTACCTTTCGTGTAATTCATCCCATGTCGGCATCAATGAGCGAAGCCGGTTCCATACCCTGAGTTTTTCTTTTGGATATCCTTCCATCAGTTTTTCATAAAATCTGTCTATCTGTTCCATCTCCGACACGGCATTCCTACAGTGCTCGCATGCAACAAGATCTCCTATAGCGGATTTCGCCATAAGGAAATACAGGAATTTCATCAACCGGCCCTTCAGTCCTCTTCCGTAAAACCTGTCATCACCTGTCGGGTAGACCGTTACGCCCTTAGCTCTTAAGAATTCATACGCCTCGGCTGATGCGTCGAACATCATCTTGCGTTGTTCCCTTGTAGATTTTCTCAGATCGCCTCCACAAATATAGGAGAGATAACCTATAGGGAGTATCGCTGCGGGATGACAGATCAAATAGTCTTCCATATCGCCCTGCCAGTTTATCTTATATCCAGTCCCTTTGAACATCCTCTCGATGTATGTTTTCAGTTTCGGAGCCGTCTCGCCGTGCAGCATACCGATGTCCATCCAGCTTCCTCCGAAACGCTCGCAGACAAAGCGATCTGTTTCTTTTTTGCCGCCAGAAACCTGGAATCCGAACATTATACGCTTTATATCGGGGGCCTTATCTTTAATATGCCCATAGATCTTTGCCGGCGACAGATCGTTTCCGACAAGGATCAGCACTTTTGTCTTTATCTTGCAGATCTGCGGCAGCGCCTTTTCCAGCTTGTGATAAGGCATAACTACAAAGGCCGCATCAAACTCGCGTCCGGCAATGTCTGTCACGGCTTCGACCTTGTCTTTTGTGGTCTTATGCTGCAGATGGTGATATATGACCAGCCCATTCTTATTCAAAGATGCGGTACGCTCTTCTCTCGCAAGGATGCACACTTTATTACCGCCTTCACACAGAACATGCGCCAGATACGCTCCTATTACTCCCGCTCCAAAAGCCAAAGTTCTCATGCTTCTTCTTTTTACTCCTTTTCTCTGGGCATACTGTATTCCACCTTATCTTCCGTAACCGTAAAGTAATCGTACGTTATGCTTCCGTCCTTTACACGCTTTTCGTGATCGCCGATATTCCATTTTTTAGCGATATTAAAACTATTTGGAAGGATATTTAAGATTGCGATTATTATCTTAAAAAAATTTCTCCTCTTCTAAAATCCCCTATTGACGAGTTCTATCGTTTCCTTGTCGGTATATCCGAACGATTTAACCTCGATGCACATTGCCATGACAGCGTAAATATAGGTCGTATTTGTGGTAGGGTAGATATTGTGCTTTCTGTAATTCTCAGAAGCATACATGCCTCGAAGTCTCTTTTCAAAAGCGTCAATCTTCCCGTCAATATCATCAAGTCCGGCTTTCTTTAATGCAATTCTGTAATACTTCCCGTAATTTTTGATCGCTTTTTCCGTGTCCATACAATCTAATTCCTTTTCAACCCTTAAACTCTATTTTCACAATGATCATCTTTACCAGCCTGTCACAGAATCTGATCATCAGCTTGTGAAGAAAGCTTACATCCTTATAAATGTCCCTGTAACCGCGCATATAGCTTTTGGCCGAAACACTCGTGAAATCCTTGCTCCAAGCTTCAAGCTCCGTATGGTTTTCCAGAGAAAAGAAGGCATTCACATCGCTTATCCCGGCTTCTTTCAGCCAGGTTTTTGTCATCATTTTTGCTCCGCGTTGATTACAGGCATCGAATACAAGTACAGCTCCCGGGAAGCGTTTAGCCATCTTACAAAAGAGCGCTTTAACATCTTCGGTCTTAAAATAGTAAAACACGCCAGTGGCGTAAAATATCGCGCCTTCTCCCGCGTTGATCTCATCCATCCAGCTTTCGTCATTCAGATCAAAGCCGAGATTCTTTTCTCTGTCATTTTCAGGCAGAAGCTCGTTTCTGACTTTGATCACGTCCGGCATATCGATATTGTAACCACGGCATATTCCGTTATCACACTTGCGGAATGTATCATCCAGACCGCATCCCAGATTGACCACTGCTGCATTCGGATATGTTTTCAGATAATCTTTTACTTCACAAGCGATATCATACTGCCGCTGCGCAACCTCAAGCGCGCCGAACAGCCCCACTCCGGATTCCATCCGCTTTCCTTTTTCGGCAAAATCATAGTCCAGCATATTGCAGAGACGCTCTGCCTCCGGGTCCTTGAAGAGATTCGGAAAACGGTCAGAACACACCTTCCTGCCGTAAAGAGGTATGATCAGCGTCTCCTGCACTGTATTCTTCTCGATATGATATTTCTGCATCGTAATGTCTCCTAACTAGTCGCTTCCTTAACGGCCCTATCTATTCCTCTTGCAAATCTATCCGGGTTAAAAGGCGCCAATCCACCGTGTCCGACAGCTTTGATCTTTCTGAATTTTGTGTCCGGAAAGTTTTCCTTTATGTAAGCCACATCACCTCTGCGATCTTTAACTTCCTTCTCCGCAACCCAGTATTCAATGTGTTTGCATTCTGTATGGATTTCTCCCGGCATGGAATAATTGTTACAGGACTCAAATGTCCGCCAGATGGTCTTCGCACTGATCATCTTAAGAACCTTCGCAGCATATTGAACATCCTCTTCCGAGAGTTCATCCGTGGCAAATGCCTTTTCCAGAAGCTTTGCTCCGCCGATCTTGCCGGTATAAATCAGTAAGAAGTCCTTTATCGCTATAATCCTCGTGATGATCCACGGGAGTTGATACGGAGTAATGCCTCCGTCAAGAACGGCACTCCTGACGTTCAGTCTGTTATCTGCAAGCATTCGTGCGACAATACTGCCGCCCATGGAACAACCGTAGAGGCAGGCCACTTCGTTATGATCATTTTTTATAAGCCAATCTTCCAGTTCCGCCGAGATCTCTTCAACACTTGTAAAATCGTCCTTCACATCAGGGTCATATCCCGAAATCGCCGGAATAATGAGATGATACTTATTCTCCAAAAGCGGGATGACATACTCAAAATAATCCCACATCACAATCGATGGATGTATCAGCACAACAATCTGTTCATTTTCCTTGCCAAATTCATGTATGTTCATTTTATTTACCCATCCGCTCTTTATTTATAGGCCAGCGCAAAATCCCAGGCCGCATGCAGCAGTACCGGGATCCAGATCGTACCGGTTTTCTCCTTTAACGCCTGATTGATGCATCCAACTCCAAATATAACTATCATGTCGTGTCTAAGAAAGCTGACAATATATTCACTTGTCATTGTTCCCCACCCGGAATAGTTAAAAATATGCGACAATGCGAACAACAGGTTTGGAACAATAAACCTTATGATAGACTTCTCATTCTTTAACAGATATGTACATACCCCACGGCAGACAAATTCCTCCCAAAAAGCGATGATAAAAACATAATAGAATAACAGATATATCGCTGTGACCGTGTCTTCTTGGGTCATGAGATGATATATCAAAACTCCGGTCAGGCAAAGGGCAAGCACAATTACACCGATCCACCGCCATTTTCCTTTGATCCGAAGATACATTTCCCCCGCAAAATCCTTCTTAAGAGCCAGAAAAAAGACAACAAATATTATGATCGGTACAATCAGGATCATCAGATCCTGAAGAAGAATACCGGGAAGATCGGCAGAAGCCTGCGTAGATGGGATCAGAGTCCCGTTCTCTCTCCATCTGTATATAAGCAGAGTGGCTCCTAAAATATCTGCCGCACATATCAGAACAATCAGCAGAATTCGGAGAAACAGTGGTTTCTTAAGCATTTCTCATCCTCTGAATTATATGTTCAATTTTATTTCTTTCCAACCAATAACGTCGATCCCGAAAGTGACATCCAAAGAGCCTCGAATCTGCTCATGAACTTTCCGTTTGTGGTATCAATAAGTTGTACTTCGGAATATCCCATGTCCTTAAGTTTCCTTGCAAACGCCTGCATGTCTCTGTATCTGCCCTTGGACATGATGTCGTGAAGGGCAAAGGTACCGCCTTTTTTGAGTGTACGCAGGGTTTCAAGCAATATCGCCTGCCTGTCATTGCTCGGGATATTGTGATATACATAATTACTGGTCACTGCATCGAATGTTTCATTTTCAAAAGGCAGTTTGCAGGCATCACCCTGCATAAATGAAGTGTTGTTAACACCTTCCGCCAACGAATTACTCTCGCACAGATTCTTATTGAAAGACGCATATTCCTTGCCCCAGCGGTCTATACCTACTATCCGCGCCTTCGGATTTCGTTTTGCGCAGGCTATTGCAAGCGCTCCGCTTCCGCATCCCACATCAAGACCCTTACCACCGTCAGGAATATTCACATAAGCTGCGATCCCTTCGATAATCTGCTTTGACATCTGACGCTTTCCATTGTAGGAAAAAGCTCTGTACATCATGAACATC
>JAILRI010000218.1 GCA_024698555.1 Lachnospiraceae bacterium | reverse complement strand
GTATCAATCAGAAGATCAAGACCCTTCGTCGACACGGATACGGCTATCCCGATGATGAATACTTCTTCTTGAAGATCATGGATATGAGCCGGAAGGAGTATGTCAGGAATCAGCCATCACATAGAATTTGTGATTGAGCCTGTCTTATTATCATGACAGATATGGTCTTGAAGCCGATGGCGTACTTCACCTTAACGACGGCAGATACGCTTTAATAGAGTTTAAGCTTGGACAAACAGAGATTGATGAGGGAGCGGAGCATTTGTGTGAGATAGAGAAACTTGTTGCTATGCACAATGAAAACGAACCGCAATGTCCATTAAGGTTGCCGGACTTGAAACTGGTGATTACCGGCACGGAGTATGGTTACAGAAGAGATGATGGTGTTTTTGTTATCCCTATCGGCTGCTTGAAAAACTGAAAAATAGTATGACTCTGATAAAAACAGTTGAAAAAACGGTAAAATTCAATTAAAATAAGGGACAGAAGAACTTGAAAGGAATTGTGTATATGCGTAAACTTTTCGGAAAAGCGAATCTGTCCCTTAAAACTGCGATGATCATGCTGGTGACTCCGGCTTTTATCGCTCTTATCGTATCACTGGTCATCCTGTCAGGCAAGATTGAGACGACCTACAGCGAAACAGAGGATCTGTTTTATGATAATCTGTACATGATCAATTCAACATTGCTCAATGCGGACAGGGCTCTGTACCAGTCCATGCTCGGAGCCACCGAGTTTCATGACAATCAGTATTCCACCGATGTCATGCTGAACCCGGAGCTGAGAGACCAGCTTCAGAACAGGCTGAACGAATATAAGGAAAATCGGCAGCAGGCAATAGACAATATAGCCGCGGCAGCCGAAAGAGCCATGAGCAATGATGAACTTTGGACCGGGACCACGCTTGATAACGGCAGCCGCTTCGCGGATCTGTATGCGAGCTTCGCGGGTGAGACTGAAAGCTGGGAGTATGATACAAAGGCTGATTATAAAGCGTGGATAGCATTTAAAGAGCAGTTCGAGGATTTGCGCGGATATATTTCAGACATGTCGGATATCGTTGAGAAATGGGCGGAATATGAAGACAGCGCCATGAGTAAAAGCATCACCATGATGGTAACTGTGGTGTTCTGCGTATTCATGGTAGTGGTTATCCTGCTCGTTATACTGGCTCTGGCCACTGCAGGGAGCCTCTCCAAGGGGATCATCAGGGTTTCAGACTCTATTAATGTCATGGCAGACGGTAATTTCGTCAATGATATAGATATTTCAAGCCCCATTAAGGAGTTCAAGGCCATAGGCGGCTCGGCCGATACCATGCGCAATAAGCTGCGCGACGCGCTGCATAATGTGATCGATTCAGCCCGTGATGTCCATCAGGGAGCAACCGCTTCAAAGGATATGATCGCGGAAAGCAAGAACACCGCGGTAGAGATCAATAACGCAGTGAACGATCTGGCCAACGGCGCGACATCTATGGCCGGAGACGTACAGACGACCGCGGATGAGGCCGGAAGTATCGGAGTTGCGGTTGATTCGGTTTACAGCGCCGCGTCCGACAATATGGAGCGCAGCAGGAAGCTGAGCGCCGAGTCCTCAAGCGTACAGGGACAGCTTTCAGACCTGCTTAAAGCCGGTGAAAATACCAGGCAGAAGGCTGACCGGGTGTCTGCATCTGTCAATGAAACTGCGGATGTGGTAGCGCAGATCAGCAATTCTGCCGAGGCGATCATCTCCATTGCGTCGCAGACCAACCTGCTGGCACTTAATGCTTCCATAGAGGCAGCAAGAGCAGGAGAGGCCGGCAAGGGCTTTGCGGTAGTTGCGGACAACATCAAGCATCTGGCGGAGGAGTCCAATACTTCAGCCAATGAGATCACAGGAATGCTTTCAAGGATCATGCAGCTTTCCGAGCAGAACAAGATACTTACGGATGATATCAAAAATGCCACAGAGGAAGAAGCAACGGCTCTGGAGCAGATGAATTCTTCATTTGACAATATGGGAAGGCTGCTTAAGGATACGGATGAGGGCAACCAGCAGATAGTTTCCCTGGTGGAGGCGCTCAATTCCAACAAGGCAGCGATACTGAACTCTGTAGAGTCATTGTCGTCCGTTTCCGAAGAATACGCGGCTTCTACGGAAGAATCCGCCGCGTCCATTACGCAGCTGGAAACCAACATGGAGAATGTACTGGAGGAGGCCGGCAAACTGCAGAACATCGCGGAGAGTCTGGAGCAGGCAGTAAGCGTGTTTAAGGTAGATTGATGAACCGGACAGATGACCGGGTATATACTTGAGTAAATAAATAAGGGGCTGCCGCATTAAGCCATGATCATGCGACAGCCTTATTTTTACGTGATAAGCGAGTGCCTTCAGTGAAAGCTTGCTTTGAAAATGAATTAAATAATAGAATATTACGCCAGATTCGTCGCGATCTTTATGATCAGATCGGACTCTTCGAAGGGCTTTGGAACATGGGCGTTCATGCCTGCTTCCAGAGCCTTTTCAATATCGGAGGCAAACGCATTGGCAGTCATGGCGATGATCGGTATCTGGGAGAGCGCGGGATCGGGCAGAGCGCGGATCCTGCGGGCTGCTTCGAGACCATCCATGACAGGCATCTGCACATCCATAAGTATCAGATCGATATCTCCGGGCGCTGAGTTCCTGACTGTTTCGATAGAATCCACTCCGCTGGAAGCCTGCAGAATATGGAATCCGTATTTTTCAAGAACTGACTGTGCAAGTATGATGTTTACGATAGTATCATCGACTATAAGTATCGTTTTGTCATCGTAGCGCCTGTTCAGGGCTTCACGGTCAGTATTAGCCGGGGCTTCGTCAGTATTATCCTGCTCGATGGGCTCCAGGTTGAGAACTATGATGAATTCACTGCCCTTGCCCAGTTCGGTCTCCAGCCTTATGGAGCCCTGCATCATATTGATGATATTGCGGACGATAGCCATTCCCAGGCCTGTTCCCTGAGTTTCGTTCACTATGTTGGTCTTCTCGCGTGAAAATGCGTCCCATATCTGCTCGCTGAACTCTTTGGACATTCCAATGCCGGTATCTTTGACGCGGATCTCATATGTAAGCTTTTCACCGCGGGAGGTGAGCCGGGCAGAAAGGCTTACGCTGCCGCCTTCGGGAGTAAACTTGTAAGCATTGGACAGGAGATTGAGCAGTATCTGACGGAATCTGAGCTTGTCGCAGCTGACGGTGTCTGAGCCCAGTGAAGCGGCATCCACTTTGAAATCCAGACCTTTTTCCTGCATCCGGCCGCGGATCATGTCAGAACATTCATTGACCAGATCGATCAGTCGGACGGGAGACGGCGAAAGCTCCATTTTACCGCTTTCGATACGGCTCATATCCAGAATATCGTTTATCAGGTTCAGCAGATGATCGCCTGCGGAAATGATCTTGGAAAGATAATCCTTAAGCAGCTCCCTGTTATCGAGCTCTTCCATAGCAAGCTTCGAAAATCCAGTGATAGCGCTCATAGGAGTGCGGATGTCGTGGGACATGTTGGAGAAGAAGACAGTCTTGGCATTGTTGGCCTTGTTGGCTTCGTCTATCGCATTTAACAGCATGACCTGTCTGTCCTCAAGTTCTGCCTTCTGGAAGGCTATGAGCCTGTCGTCGTCCATCTTCTGAGCGCTCAGATCGTCAAGCACAGTGGCGGTGATGAGCATACGGTCTACAATGCCATCCGTATTACGCTCTATAGCGTGATAATCGACGCGTACCCAACGTCCATCCCGCTCATCCTTGTAGGAGAATTCCCGCTTGTCAGTATCGGCAAAAAGCTCGGTACGGAGCTTGCTTATATTGCTGAAGAGCGCGGCCTGACCTGCAGGCAGTTCGGTAAGATTGGAAACAATCTGTACGGCGAGGTCTTTACAGCAAGAAGCGTTATCTATGTGTAAAATATCGCTGGATTTGACTGTTTTTACAGTATCATTGATAAAATCAAGCAGATAGATGCTGGAATATTCTTCAGCAAGACTGGCAATGATGGAGTTGTCAAGTCTGATGTGCCCGAGCTCGGTCTCGGAGATAAGTGTAGCAGAGCCGAATGCCTTGACCGGCTTTCCTTCATCGTCAAACTCGGTGGTATATTTGATTCGGAAAGGAATACGCCCCACCGTGAGCGGAATATCGGCTTCCATCTCTTTGGCTCCGGCGTCAATCTTACGCATCATCTCACGGTACATATCCGCGTAATCGGGCGGGAAGATACCCGCGTCGATGGCAGGCTCGGGATAATTGGTGACGAGAGCGGGCAGCCCCAGATCCCTCATGCATCGGTAGCACGGGCGCATTTCCCTGGTCGCGATCGTGTATTCCCAGTTGTAGATATTGATCTGCTCACTGGCGGATTTGTATCTGTGCTCAATATCCGCGAGCGTGTCCTGAGTCCTTTTTTCATTGGTGATATTACGGATAGCCTCGAAAACAACAGCTTCCTCATCATTTCTCTCGATCGGGATGAGACGGCTCCGTAATGCTATGCGGCCAAAGCCACAGCAGTCGGAGACCAGCGAGCGCCATGTTTCGACTTCCAAAGTTTCATCCAGATCAAGACACTGCTCGATAGCCTGGGTATAAACCGAAAGATTGTCGCTGTCGAAAATATCGCTTATATCAGCGTTCAGATAATCTTCCCTGGAAATGTTCATCCATAATTCGGGAATGAACCTGTCATTGATATCCAGAGTTTTTATTCGTCCATGACTGTAACAGATGATAGTGGCGGGTTCTGCATATTTGCTGTTGAGTATCTCGTCGTATTTCATATCTTTAATCGGAGCATTGATCCATACTCCTTCCTCCAATGAAATTATGTAGCATTTGACTGTGTATGTCAAGCATAACCAAATGGCATAGCTTACTCAATGGATTTGAGAGATTCAGCCATGTTGATGCGTGCCAGCTTGAAATACATGACAAAATCAACAAATACAGCAAAGGCAAATGTGAAAAGCAAGGCGTAAAGGAAGCTGGGCGGGTTGATATGCACGTCGAAGGTGACCATTTCGATCTTGATATTGGACATGACATAGGCGTGAAGCCAGATACCAACAGGGATGCCTGTCAGGGCGCCTAAAACGGTCAGAACCAGATTTTCACGGAATACATAGCTCGCTGTCTCGTGAGAATAGAAGCCCAGAACCTTTATGGTAGCGATCTCCCTGATGCGCTCGGTGATGTTGATGTTAGTCAGGTTGTAGAGCACGATAAAGGCCAGCGCGGCTGCACAGAAGATGACCAGTACCACGATATAGTTCATGGTCTGCATCATTTTGGAGAACATATCCAGCGTATCGGCATTGACATTGACGGAACCTACCTTCGAATTGCTCATAAATGCTGCCGCAGCCTCATGCAGATCCGTGCCGTCGGAAATATTTACGAAGGCGGACTTATAGGGCGGAGCACCTGCGGTGGATAAAGGAAGCGCGTAGGTCTCAGCGCTTATATAGGCGTAGGCGTTGAAAAAGTTCTCGCAGATGCCGGAAACCTTAAGCGTCCATTCGTTGAAATCGGCATCCCTGAATGTGATGTTATCGCCTATGGATACCTTGTTGATCTTGGCGACGTTCTGCGTAAGGATCACCTCACCGGCACCGGGATATGCCAGCTGCAGACCGTCTTTGTCATGGAGGCGCAGAACGTCCGTCCAGCCTTCCTCCCGGGAAATGGTGATCAAATTGACAGATCGGATGGAACCGGTATCGACCGGATCTACGGAGGTCTGGCAGACAGGCATGAAGGAACCGATCCGGTCCGCGTATTCATTTTGAAAATCGTTTAGAGCTGCGGGATCCATGGTTTCGGTAAAGTTGACCAGCTCGTCATAAACAAGGATCTGGGTATACTGCTCATCGGCGATCTCGGTGATCGAATCCCGGATGCCGTAGCCGGTAAGCAACAGCCCCGTACAGCCGCCTATTCCCAGCAGCATCATGATAAAGCGCCCTTTGTACCGGAAAACGTTGCGGATAGAGACCTTATGCAGGAAAGGAAGCCGCTTCCAGATAAAGGTGAGGCGCTCGAGCAGGATACGTTTGCCGCTCTTGGGCGATTTGGGCCTGATCAACTCCGCGGCCATCTGATGAAGATCATGCTTGCAGGAGATATAAGTGGTGCCCACTGAGCAGAGGAAAGCAACTGTCATGGAAATGATGAACAGCAGGGAATCAAATACAAATTCAATGTCCGAAAAACCGTACATCATACCGTAAACGGTCCAAATGACCTTCGGGAAGACATAGCAGCCCAGGAAAAAGCCGCCTACTCCGCCGATCACGGCAGCGCTTCCGGAGTAGATCATGTATTTTGACATAATGGCAGCCTCGCTGTAGCCGAGAGCTTTAAGTATGCCTATCTGGGTACGCTGTTCCTCGATCATGCGGCTCATAGTGGTGATACATACCAGCGCGGCAACCAAAAAGAAGAAAACAGGGAATACCACGGCTATACCCTCTACGATCGAAGAATCGCTTTTAAAGCAGGAATACCCGATGTTTTCCTCACGGGTCAGAACAAAGGTGGAGGGCTCTTTAAAGTCGGCCAGTTCAGCTTCGGCATCTGCCACCTTGACCTTTGCGTCGTCCAGCTCGGTTTCTTTTTCCGCGAGCTCTGCTTCACCGTCGGCCAGTTCACGCCGGGCATCGGATAGCTTTACTTCACCGTCGGCGATCTCTTTTTTTGCGTCTTCGAGCTTCCTGCGGCCTTCTTCCAGTTCTTCTCTGGCATCCTCAAGTTCGATTCTGCCGTCCTCAAGCTCTTTTTTTGCTTTTTCCAGCTCTTTGCGGCCGTTATTTACTTCGGCTTTTGCATCTTCGAGTTCGTTTCTGCCGTTTTCATATTCGAGCTTGCCGGCATCGTATGCTGTTTTACCTTCTTCGAACTGCTCTTTCGCGGCATTTAATTCGGCGCGTCCTGAAGCGAGCTCTTCCTTTGCGGTCTCGAGAGCGGCTTTATTCTGCAGGAGCTGTGCCTTACCGGCATCCAGCTCGGTTCTTTTGGCTTCGAGCTGTGCAGCGGCTGCAGTTATTTCGAGCAGGCTGTTTTCGTATTGTTCCGGAGGTAAAAAGCTTACAGACTGTTCAAGCTGAAGCTTCTGTTCATTGATCTCAAGCTCCGCGGCTGAAAGTATTTCCTCGTTTTGGAACAGCTCCGCCTCAGCGGCTTTCAGTACGGCTTCGTTATCGTTTATTTCAAGCTCTGCATCAGCGAGCTTTTTTTCGTTTGCTTCGATTTCTTCCGCGGCTTTTTTCAGTTTTATCTCATTTTCGGAAAGCTCTTTTTCGGCTTCGCTGAGCTTTTTTTCATTATCAGAGATCGTTTTTTGAGCATCCTTCAGTTTTTTCTCATTTTCTGCAATTTCCGCTTCGCCATCCGAGAGCTTCCTTTCACCTTCGGCGATATCAGCCCCGCCGTCGAGCAGTTCCTGCTCTTTTTCGGCTATTTCAGCTTTGGCGTCCGCAAGTTCCTGCTCCTTATCCGCGATCTTACTCCTGCCGTCATCTATCTCTTTATGCGCGTCGGCAAGCTTAATATCCGCATCGGCCAGCTCGGCCTGAGCGTCATCGAGCTCGGCCCGGGCATCGCTGTAGAGGCTGTCATAACGGATGGCAGCACGTTCCCCGAGCGCCTGCTCCATGCCGGGCTTATGAAGGTCGATCAGCTCTTTGTAGACATCGGAATAAAGATATTCCTTATCGTCCAGGGTGAGGTAGATATCGGTGTAAGCCTCGATATCAAAATCTTCGGGAAGGATGTAGTAAAAATATGAAATGGAGCCGTTGCCGACAGAGGTGGTGCCGCGCTCATAGTTCAGGTAAAGAGGGGAGAAGGCGGTTCCCACTATCGTAAAATCCGTCCGGGAAAACTTGTCCAATGTGTCTGATGAATTGCTTTCGGCGAGCCTGATCACAGTGCCGATGGAAGTATCACTGTAAAACCTTCCGTCGGCAACGATCTCGCCGGGAGAGGAAGGAAGACGGCCCGCTGTAAGTTTCAGTGTATTCACATTTTCATCGAGTGAATGAAAGCGTACCGCAAATTCGCGGCTGCCGTCATAAACCACGGCATCGGCCTGATAAGCGCCGTAAGCGTATTCAACGCCCTCTCTGGAAATGAATGAGGAAACATCCTCATCAGTCAGTCCGATGGTGGAGATAAGCCTGTAATCGAACATGTCGTTTGAGCTTACAAAGCGGTTGCCTGCATCGAGCATCGCCTTTTTGGTGACCTTCAAGCCCGAAAAAAAGCCCACGCCGAGGGCGGTGATGGCCAGTATCGCCAGATATCTGCCCAGACTTGAGCGTATCTCACGCAGGGTTGTTTTCCACATGTTGCTGTTCATGGTAAATCATTCCTCACATTCACTTTACCAGTCTATATCTTCCACAGGCACGATCTCATCATTCAACCGCATATCGGTGATCATGCCGCTCTTTACGGTAATGACTCTGTCGGCCATGGCAGTCAGAGCCTGATTATGCGTGATGACTATAACGGTCATGCCCCTCTTGCGGCAGGTATCCTGCAGGAGCCCAAGCACCAGCTTGCCTGTATTGTAATCAAGCGCTCCCGTAGGCTCGTCGCACAGGAGGAGCTTGGGATTCTTGGCTAGAGCCCTTGCTATGGCGACACGCTGCTGTTCTCCGCCGGAGAGCTGGGCGGGGAAATTGTTTGCGCGATCTTTAAGACCAACACTTTCGAGCACCGTCATGGCGTCGAGAGGTTCTTTACATATCTGGGAAGCCAGCTCCACATTTTCCAGAGCGGTCAGGTTCTGGACGAGATTGTAGAACTGAAAAACAAAGCCGATGTCGTATCGCCTGAAGGTGGTAAGCCTCCTGGTGTTGAAGCCGGAGATCTCTTCGCCGTCGAGCATGACACGACCGGATGTGGCGGTATCCATGCCGCCGAGTATATTGAGTATGGTGGTCTTGCCGGCACCGCTCGCGCCCACGATCACGGCGAATTCTCCCTTTTCGACGCAGAAGTTTACGTCGCGCAGCGCATCTATGCTTACCTCACCCATGCGATAGGTCTTTTTGACATGTTCAAACTCCACGAAGCTCATGTATCTTCCTCCGGTTATTAAGGCTGTCGGGGATAAATGTATCCAGGTAAAATGATGTATAATTATAAACGCTTTTTCACTTAAAGAAAAGTGAAAAAAGTATAAATGGAATATATTGCTACTTATGGGCATATGTAATAAAATATAGGTGGGGATGAATAGTTGCATATTATGGGTGAAGGTAAAAGGGGTGTGCGTATGGACAGAAGCGATCTGAAAAGGATAATCGATGTGGCGGCAGGCAGAGAAGCTGCTGATATGTGCATCAAAAACTGCAGGATAGTAGACGTGTTCAATAAGACTGTCTTTGAATCCGATCTGCTCATAGCGGCCGGTGTGATCGCCGGCTTCGGAGGAGAGGGGCATAAAGAGGCCCGCGAGGTCATAGAAGCTGACGGAGCTTATGTTGCGCCCGGACTTATCGACGGTCATGTGCATATAGAGTCGAGCCATGTTTCGCCGGCTGAGTTCTCACGTCTGGTAGTGCCTCACGGTACTACAACTGTAGTCGCAGACCCCCATGAAATATGCAATGTATGCGGCTTGGAGGGCTTCGATTATATGCTGAAGGCTTCGGAGGAGATAGCTTTGTCGGTGTTTTTACAGTTTCCCTCATGTGTTCCGGCAACGCCTTTTGAACATTCCGGAGCTGTGCTTGATGCAGTAAAGATCGCCAAACGCATAGATAATCCCAGAGTGCTGGGACTGGGCGAGCTTATGGATTTTCCGGGCGTTTGCGCGGCGGATGGGGAGATACTCGATAAACTGATGGTAGCGCAGATAGCCGGCAAGATAGTGGACGGACACAGTCCGGGACTGAACGGATATGAACTGGACACATATACGGCTTCGGGTGTGCGCAATGAGCATGAATGCGCCACACCGCAGGATCTGCTGGACAGAGTGCGGCGCGGGGTATATGTGATGCTGAGGCAGGGCAGCACCTGTCATGACCTGCTTAACCTTCTTCCTGCTTTAAATGAGGCCAATGAGCATTTCTGCCTGTTCTGTACGGATGACAGGCAGTCCGCGAGTCTGCTTGAGGAAGGACATATAGACAATAATATAAGGCTTGCCGTATCGGCAGGGCTTGACCCGGTATCTGCCATATGTATGGCAACGATCAATGCCGCTTCCTGCTTCGGGCTTAAGGACAGGGGAGCTGTTGCGCCGGGACGCAGGGCCGATCTGATCATGTTTGACGATCTGAAGGATATAAGGGTGCGGGATGTGTGGATAGAGGGTGTTCATGTGGCGCACAACGGCGGATATCTTGCGCATGATGTTCATATCGAGCCGCAGCATGTAAGCGGAAGAATGAATGTAAAGGATTTTTCTTCCGAAAGGCTTAAGATCCATCTGAACGGACGTAAAGTCCGTACCATAAAGCTTCTTCCCTTTTCTGTGGTCACGGAAGCGGGTGTTGCAGATGTCAGCGCCAACGAACAGGGCTGCTGGATAAGAGATGAGCAGGATATAGTAAAAATAGCCGTAATAGAGAGACACCACGCAACCGGATGCGTCGGGCTGGGACTGCTGGAGGGGTATGGACTGAAGGGCGGAGCGATAGCGACCAGCGTAGCCCATGACTCGCATAATATAATCGCGGCAGGAGACATTGACACGGATATGGAACTGGCTGTCAGGAAGCTCATAGAAATAGGCGGCGGCATGGTGATCGTAAAGGATGGGGTGGTACTCGACTTCCTTTCCCACGAGATAGCGGGTCTCATGACCGACAGACCGGGTGAAGAGGTTGCCCGCAGGATCGCAGAGATGGATAGAACAGCCCGTGAAAAGCTGCATATCAACGAGACTGCAGATCCCTTCATGACGCTGTGCTTTATGGCGCTTCCTGTCATCCCGGCTCTGAAGATCACGGATAACGGATTGTTTGATGTGGAGAGCTTTAAAGGGGTATCCCTGGAAATGATCGAATAGGAGAGGAATATTATAACAGGGGCTGTCGCGTAAGATGCGGCAGCCCCTTAAGTCTACTGTTTTAAAACAGCCAGCGCTTATTGCAAATTTATTACAGAGCGGTCTGACTGACTATTGGTATCATGCCTGTCCCTTTTCGAGAGCCAGTGTGCGTGTAGTCAGATTGCATACGGAAGCGGGTCCGAAGTACTGGATGGCGCCGGGATAGGTGAAGCAGGTCTTCACAGCCCACTCATCCCTGTGAGCCTCAAAGTACTTGAAGGGGGCACCGTCGAGCTCAACGAGAGCCTTGCGGATAACGGGCTTGTCCTCGCCGTTACGTCTTTCGATGTTCATCATCTTGGTGATGGGCATACCGCCTGCAACCCACTCGTCAGCAGGCTTCGAAAGATTGGATACCTTGGAAAGATAGCCGGTGTAACCGTACTGGATGAGCATGAACGCATTGTAACCGAGAGAGTAGCAGTAATCGGCGTCAAAATTGGACGGGAACGCGCATCTGCCTTCGTATCCGAAGAAATGATGCTGTGTTCCGAACTTGCCCTTATAGGTTCCGGCAGCCTTGCGTGCTTTAAGCTTGTCAGCTACCAGAGCGGAGAACAGCTTCTCGGACTCGATGAGGGATACCTGTACGTTGCCGTGAGGATCACGCTCAAGGAAGAGCTGCTGCTGAACGAACTGGGGCAGAATGTCAAATACAGCGAAGGACTCGGCTGTCAGACCCTTTTTGATAAAATCATACTTGGCGGCCCAATCGGGAAGAGCGTTGAATTCCTCGGTCTTTGCACCGGCAAGGAGCTCATTGATCTCAGCGATCAGCTTGGAGAACTCGGGAACGAACTCAACGATACCTTCGGGAATGATGGCTACGCCGAAATTGTCGCCGTTGGCGGCACGCTTTTCAACTGAATCGGCGATATAATCGGCGATGGAGGAAAGTGACATCTTCCTGGCTGCAACCTCCTCACCGATGAGGCAGATATTGGGCTGGGTCTCAAGCGCGCACTCTAAAGCTACATGAGAAGCGGAACGACCCATAACCTTGATGAAATGCCAGTACTTCTTGGCTGAATTGGCATCACGCTCGATATTGCCGATAAGCTCGGAATAAGTCTTGGTAGCGGTATCGAAACCAAAGGAAGCTTCGATATCCTCGTTCTTCAAGTCGCCGTCGATGGTCTTGGGGCAGCCGATAACCTGTACTCCGGTATTGTGGGCAGCCATGTATTCTGCAAGTACTGCGGCGTTGGTGTTGGAATCGTCGCCGCCGATGATGACGATAGCGGTAAGACCGTGTTTTTTGGCAACTTCAGTAACAATCTTGAACTGCTCCTCGGTCTCGAGCTTGGTACGACCCGAACCGATGATGTCAAATCCGCCGGTGTTGCGGAAGTCATTGATGTACTCATCGGTGA
This sequence comes from Lachnospiraceae bacterium, assembly GCA_024698555.1. Taxonomy (GTDB): domain Bacteria; phylum Bacillota; class Clostridia; order Lachnospirales; family Lachnospiraceae; genus RUG11977. Next base: position 2,880 of record JAILRI010000218.1, on the reverse strand, counting down.
ATTCGATGTAGTTGTCATCGATAAGACCTGAAGGGCCGCCCTTGAAGCCTAAAAGCACGTTGTTTTTGTCAGTAGCCTTGATAGCGTCATAGAGACCGCATACCACATTGTGACCGCCGGGAGCCTGTCCGCCGGAGAGTATAACACCTACTACCTGCTTTTTGGCATCGGAGGTATTGGAGCCCTTTACGAAGGTGATCTCGTTCTTGCCGTAGGTGTTGGGGAAGAGTTTTCTGATCTGCTCCTGGTCGGCTACGGACTCGGTAGCTGCACCGTCCTTTACGCTGATCTGAGCGATACCGCCGCGCAGCATCCCGGGAAGCTTCGGCTGGTACTCATATCTTGCTTTCTGAAGAGGTGAAAGATTCATCGTTTTTTCTCCTTGTATGAAAATTTTTTAAAATCTAGAACATTATAGCACAAAGAATTAATAATGCAATGTGTGAAATTGATTTTTATCGGGAAGTGAGGTATAATGTGCAATTAAAGGTAACTATTCAGAACCCCCTGCCAGATATACGTATTTGAAGCGAAAGCTTGCTTTCGTGCTTCAAATATGCTTACCTGGCAAAGGGCGGTGACGTTAGTTTATCCTAATGCCGTGAGCAAAGCGAACGGCTTATGGATGAGAATGTGCCAATTGGCACATTCTCTCTAAGCGAAAACTTTAGTTTTCGCTGTTACCGCCCCCTCACATCGAGAGCAGCAAGCTGCTCCTGTCGTCAGAGCAAAAATGACTTCTTTGCATGACGTGATAGTCATTTTTTTGCGACTTGCGACAGGAACCGGCTTGCCGGTTCTCGATGCGAGGTGGAGGTTCTGAATAGTTATGAAAATTGCTACTATAAGTTATCCTGATAGCACTATATCACGCTCACCAGATACGGTATTTGCCGCCCAAAGCGAGGAAAGCGAAGAAATACAGGCAGTTGTCATAATAGCGGCGGTCGCCGTCCCGTAAAGGCGTGTTCCAGAGCTTTTCCAGCCACTTTTTGGCAAGAGCCATGTCCTCTGCAGGCGCGTCGTCCTTTACCATAGCGAGGATTCCCTGTGATGTGGCGGCCAAAAGTCCTACGGGATGCAGGGCGCTGCCGGGCAGGACGGTTCCATCCAGCTCGTAGATGCCCTTATCCTCACCGGCTGCAGCTTTTTTATCGAGAAAACGGATCAGATTGGCACAGGCGGCGCACTGTCCGAGATCAGTTCCGTACCATTCCCAGTCGAGGCCTATATTGGCAACGGTGCGGTATGAGTCACTGTAAAACCAGTCGTGGCGGTCAGTGGTCCAGGGAAGCCTGCGTCTGAAGGGCGTGCCGTCAAATTCGGCGTACTCGGCGCACATGCCGGTTTCGGGATGGCAGGCTTTCGCCAGGTATCTGCGGCTGACTGAAGCGGCTTCCTTAAAGAAGGGTCTGTCGGCTTCATCTGTCCATTGGGCGAAAAGCTCATAAAAATGAGGAAGATGATAGGAAGGATCGGTAAAATCTATGCCTGCTACGAATAGGATCTGCTTATTGTCACGGTTCCACATGGGTGAACCCTTGCGGCCGGCTTCACCTTTATGCAGGCAGGCCGAAAGGATGGCGCGCGCATGTCTGGAATATTCAAAGATACCTTCACCGTCTCCCCAGCGGTGTGACGCGAAGAAAAGCGCCATGGCAAAGAATTCTTCGCCGTCGGGGGCGGCACCTTCAGCGTTGTGCCTTCCGTTGAGAGCGCAGGACCATGCAAAGTAGCCTTCTTCTTCATCATCGGAGCCCGGCTGGTGCCACATGTTGGTGTAAGCCCATTTCCAGATGCGGTCAAATTCCTTTTTGTGATCTGTCTGAACACAGAACATCATGCCGTAGGACATACCCTCTGTACGGGCATCATGGTTGCCGGTATCCTCGAGATACCCGGTTTCGTCGGGACCTTCATGATAGATACGCTGTTCCTCACTGCCGTAAAAGAAGGTATTCCAGATCTCTTCGAGACGTAAGTCCACGTCCTGTTCGGTCTTTCCGATAAGTGAGAACAGATTCCTGTAGCTGCCGGTAATATTTGCTGCCATGTATTATTCCTCCCGGTATGAATATGGTTGGTGACAGTGTATTATAACAGCATATCGCAATACTAGATAATAATTGCTTTTGTCGGTTCAAAAAATGGCAAGAAAACAAAAAATCCCTCTTTGACATGTGACAACTATTGTGCTATTATAGTCGATTAGTGTGATATTAAGTATCTAGGAGGAATATTTTTAATGAAAGCAAAAGGAATTTTAAGGATCCTGGCAGTTCTGATTGTTATCGGCGCGGTAACTTTCCTTGCCATAGCGGGCATCGGCTCTGAAAAAAAGCTGAGTGCCTCAAATGTCAAGCTGGGACTTGACCTTGCGGGAGGTGTCAGCATCACCTATGAGACCGTGGATGAGAAGCCTTCATCCGACGCGTTGAGTGACACCGTTTACAAGATGCAGAAGAGGGCTGAAAACTTCAGCACCGAAGCGCAGGTATACCCGGAAGGCACCAACCGTATTACCGTTTCCATCCCCGATGTTACGGATGCCGACGCGGTACTGGCGAGCCTGGGAAGTGCCGGTAATATCTACTTTATCTACGGTATGAGCGACAGAGGCGTGGCCAATATTGCGTATGGTGTCAATCCCACCACCGGTGATATGCAGTATGTTCTTACACGTTCCATGGATGAGATCATCGCCGACGGCGATCTGGTACTTGACGGTTCGGATATTGCGGGCGCTGAGGCCAATGTTTATCAGGATAATCTCCAGGGAACCGAATATATCGTAGTTCTGACCCTCAATGACAACGGCAGGCAGAAATTTGCCTCTGCCACCAATTACAGCTATTCCTACTACAACGCGACTGACAGCGA
>JAILRI010000205.1 GCA_024698555.1 Lachnospiraceae bacterium | reverse complement strand
GTCTATCTTTTCGGCTATGATACAGGAACCTGCCTCTAAAGCATTCTTTGCCGCTTCACTGCTGTTATTAATATCCCCAATGAAGCTGATCTCCACTCCGTATCCTTTGAGAGTATCCTTCAGCCGTTCCAGTGTATCATTCATGGTTCTAGACTTATCTGTAGTAGCCAGAACCGTTTTAGTTATACCTTCCCTGCCGCATATTTCCTGTATTCTGACCGTTGCTAAATCTATCCTTTTCTGTACATCATAAGGCCCCTCGTTTTGGGTTTTGATCTTTTTCAGAAGTTCATCAATAATGAATTCCTTATCCCGCTCAAGTAACACTCCAATAAAAGGAACCTCAAACACTTCCGCAAGCTCCGTACCTTTTTGAAGTTTGCCGCCAAAGAGCATCATGAGCACTATGATCAAAGCTCCGATGATTATGCCGAACAAAAATGCGATCACCACCCTGACCTTCAGGGACTTGAGCTGTGACGGTGCTTTCATATCTTCAGCCTGAATCGGAGTGTAGCCGTTCGTACCGTCTGCTTCCCCCGCCAGATAGTTATAAAGCCTGATCTGTGTATCGTTAAAGGTGTTCCTGGCAGTATTGATCTGATTGATATATGAGTTGATCCACTGCTGATATGTGTTCTTCGTACTGGCATATGTATTGTTCGTACGAACCGCTATTCCGTCTTCTATCCTCTTCACATCATGATTTGCGATATTCCTGCTTATGTCGGCACTTATCTCCTGTACAGCTGCCTCGAGTTGTACGGATACATCCTTTATTACTGCTTCATCATAATGTATAACAGTGATCGTAAACTGGTTACCATTTATGGCCGCATAACTGAAGACATCTGTATAGGGGTCAAATCCGTCTATGGTACTCCACCCCATCTTTTCCATCAGGAGAGTTCTGAATCTTCCGGTGGAATTCGCGTTATTGAATCCTGCGATTATGGCGGGTATGTTCTCCGGAGCCTCGGTTTGGATCTCATAAATGGCAGTAAGCGCATAAAACCCATAAGGATAGGCCTTCATGATGACTGATTCTTCCATCTGCTGCTTGGTATCCGCGATCAGTTTTTTAATGGATAGCACGTTCTCTACCGCATCCAGCTGTTCCGTGGTAAGCTCTGCCTTCCAGGTGTCCACCATTCCTTTCGAGTATTCCATCTGGCCTGCTGCATCCGCAGAATTCATGGTATCGGCCAGTTCCACTTTTTTCTGGTATTCTTCCAGTTCCTTTCGGTATTCGGCTTCATCCGCAGGCCGTCTGAGCTTTACATATACTGATGTAAGCACTGCGCAGCCTATGGCAAATATCAGTAGAAGCTTCCATCCCTGCAGTATCTTCCATACGATATCTCCAAAGGTCAGCCCGTCGGTCTTCCTCTCATATTTCATGTTTTAACTGTCTCCTGTTCCTCCCTGTACCAGAGATAATACATGTAAAGCAATATCGCAAATCCCGTTGATGAATATAGCAATGGGTTGGTATATGCGATCAACAGATATCCTATGAGTCCTACGATAACGTACAGATGCTCTTTTCTGACAAACAACTGTCCTGCCGGATATAAGAAAGCGATCATGGTAGCAATAAACGGTACTAAACCTACTTGACGCAACAGGTTCCAGTACGATACTTCAGTTATATCCATGTACTGATCTCTTATACGATCATAGATTTTTGAAGTAAATCCGCTTCCTGTAAAAAATGACAACGGGTCATACTTCCATCCATCCATCGTGGCTGTAATAAGTCCGCTTCTTATTAAGTCATTATGATTTTTTGAAGTAAACACATAATTCACTCGTTCAATAAAACGGCCGTCGATAACTATAAACACTGCAACGGAAAAAACTAAAAGAGCTGTGATCGAAGTAGATGCAGCATTTTTACGCTTCACAATACAGAATAAAGCAACACATAGCCCTACCAGAAAATCTGCTCTCGTTCCGGAAATCAGCATAGCGGCAGCCATTATCAGGAATCCAAAGAAATTCCTTCTTTCAGCTGCTATAGCGATCCCCATGGCAAACATCGGAGCCGTTTTAAAGAAAAGACCATATCCGGAAATAGACGCAGCGCCGATTCCAAACAATGTTGCATTTTCTGTTTCATTCATCCACTGAACAAGGCTGTTCTGTGCTATAGGGTATATCTTGGACAGATCCAGCACCATGATCCCGACCATCACCACAGCCAGTGCCAGCAATGTATATTCCAGCATTCTTTCGTAGTCGATCTTATGCTTTTCTATCACCGGATAAAGCAGGAGGATATAGCCCATATACCCTGCCATCACCTCTCCGACTATGTTCAGTGTTGACAGTATCGATACGGCAATATTGATCGATGTCAGTACTAGACCAAAGATCAGTATTGCTTTCCTGTTCTCACAAAAGAATATTTCACGAGCATTAATGATTAGTAAGAGGATAAGTGACCCTTTTTTCAACCCGAATGTATCATAAGGCAGGAAAACAGTATTTACGGTAAATGTTAGCAACAAAAGATAATTGAGGACCCTCCACGCCTTTGCCCCGGGAAGGAATTCCGTATGAATACGCCGTACGGTATTACTTAATCTTAGTTCCATGTATATTCACCATTACCACTTAATCTGCTCTGTTTGCAAATCGTACCGCTAAACTAAAGTAACTTCAGGATCACAAGCGTTAAAAAGAACAGATCGTTGATCCCTCCGACTCTGAATGCCTTGTTTCTGATCAGCTGCGCTTTCAGCCGTCTGTCTTTTCTGTAATATGCCAGCTGGCGCAGTGCCTTATACTTATGGGGCTCATCCTTTATCAGTTCAGCATATGTCTTATAAAGCCCTCTAGCGTTACTGCTCCTGACGTGTATACTGCCGCCGGACATAAAGCCTTTTAACCTGCTGATAACCCCTCCGAACCCGTCTAATCGCTTTGCTCCTATCACATTTCCGGAATGCTGCCGGTAATACATCGAAGGTTCAGTATCGAGGATCACCTTTCCGAACATCGCAACGATCTTATGTGCCAGCCAGTCATGCATTTCACGGCAATCCTGCCCCATGTGATATTTCAGCATTATATCTCGTGCTTCTCTGTTGAACACGAAGGTACAGCCCTGTGTTGTACTGTATATGAGGCTGTGATAGAAGTCTGTATATCTGTTAAGTTTGCTGACTCCCACGTCTATGGGATTTAAGCCTTCATCGGTCGTTACCACCGTTGAAAAATAAAGGAGCGGTATTTCACCGCTGTTCGGTTTTCTGTTGGTTTTTCTTTCAGCTAGTCTTTTTTTCTCGTCTTCGAGTCTTCTAACAGCTCTGGACAGCTTATCACCAAACCAGTGATCGTCCTGGTCGGCAAACGCATAGTAATCCGCCTCTCCGGCTTCGTTCAGCAGATTCCAGAAGCTTCTGGCGGTTCTCAGATTATCTCCTGTATACCACTTTAAACTTCCTGCTCTTTTGTACTCATCAAGTATGTCATGAGTACTGTCTGTTGAGCCATCATCCCGCACCAGAAGTTCCAGCTCTGCGCTTTCGGTAATATCCTGATCAAGAATGGTATCTATCTGTTCTCTTATGTACTTTTCGCCGTTGTAGGAGGACAGCAGAACCTGTATTTTCATCTTACAATCCTCCTTAATCATCCCCTCGCAGACAATTACCAACGATTTCTTTATTAGCTTATCAAAAAAAACATCCATTAATCTACAGTATTCTCATTGGCATCCATCATATTGTAGACATTAATTATAGGTAGCGTTTCACATTGAGTTTCCGGCTGACATGTCAGCAAAGAAATTTCACTCCTCATATAAGGCAAGAGAACCGCTACTGCATTACTTTTGATCAGTTTATTCTCTTCTTCTGCAGAAATCTCTCCCTCTATAGTAAAATAACCTGTCATGCGGATATTCAATACATATTCATTTTCTTTCATTCCCTCTGAAACAAGTATCACAGCATAATTATGTTCTGATGTTTTTCTTATACTTGCCCCCAGCCTGAATGTGGCCTCATTGGAATTCTTAAAACCTTTCCTCATAAAAGAGATTTCATCAAAGACACAATGTTGTAGCCTTAAAACACTCTCGATTTTTTTCTCACCCATATCATGCTGCCTCTGCTTCATAACTGTCTGTGTAATATTCTATTATCTCCTGAGGTCTAACCATGTCGATTTTTCTTTGAGTTGCACACGACACTTCAGTTTTGTAATAATCAATTCTTTTCTGTGATTCAGATACTCCCCGTAATATATTGTCCGTAAGAATAACTATCTCATTTTCAAACAGATTAGATAAATCTTCTCCTGCCTGAATATTCTGTAATGTTCCAATATACGCAATTTCTTTGTCAAAATTCCGTTCCAAGTATCTTCTGACGGTTTCATCTACAATTTCGTAATATGCATCTTCTGATGGAAATACCGACCCATCCATATCTGTCGCATTTATACGTATTACAATATCATTTTCAACACTTGTTCCTGCCGCAACGTCCCAAGCCGCTTCTGCATTGAACATAAGTCTGGTCATCGGAAGCTTTCCTTTAAGCATTGCTTCTATTTCTACATTTTCATTCAATGTTATATAATATTTCCCGAGTTCTAAATCGTAGCATAATGCAGTGTAATAATCTCCTTCTGCCCTGCAGATGAAAAAAATAGGAGTTCCGTTATAATCAACCAAATTACAATCCATGAAAAGATTCTTTTCTTCTATTTTAAAGCATAGTACCAATTCATTCATTATTCGTCTCCTCGTCTTCAGTTATAACAAAGTTTTTACTCAAAACATCTTCCACCCCGTCAAAAAGCCACCAGGTAATATGACTCTCGTTGTCTTTGAAATATATAGGTCCACCGCTATCAACAACATAACCTTGGGCAAGCCTTTTTGTTAGGCGAGGAAACTTGAAACAATTTTTTAATGATATAACGTCTTTAAACAATGAAACACCATAAAACAAAGGATTATCCCACACATCATTACTGATTCCTCTGGGTAGTCCTTTGCAACCGGCCACTTCAGCTTTTGACAAAAAATCATTAATGGTTACATGGTCTGATCTATTTCCTTTCCATTCAACTACTCTGTACGCATACACTTTTTCGAAGTTCCATTGCGTCCCGTCAGGAAATGAGATCATCCTCTCGACAAATGTCTTGCGTAAGAAGATCGGAAATTTCATCATATTGACATCGGAAGCTGTAGTCATATCACCCCTTATCGCTCCTAAGCCTCTCATCCTTTCACTGCCCCCTGATCATACTGCAGACTCCGCATCTTCAAACTCATCACAGTACATATCCCACACATGATCGTATGGACGTACTTTACCGGCGTCCTCGTGGAATAATATATAAATGTACTGAGCGACATTTATTATTTTTTCCATACTCATCCGCTCCTGCTTGCACCCGAGAAAATCATAGCTTCGCCATTCACGCCCTGCTGCCTGCGTGTCCTGAGGCTCATGCTATGACCGGGATCGGGATGACGGCCGCGTATTGCGCGCCTGCCGGCTCCCTCAGCCTTTTTCTCATGGTGTGCTTCTTACATACTCATACCTCTTGCTGCGTTTATATTTATCTTTTAAAAGTCTTTCCCATCGCATAACGCTCTGGTCTTATCTAATATACCCTGATTTATAATGCACAGCGCACTTCATGTGCGGGATGTCAAACCTCGGCGATATCAGCTGCCGGTTACTTCGTTATCTATGTTCTTAGCGCTTAATTCCCGCCCATCTTCCGGCTCAATTTCTCCACATCCACTTCCCTGCCGTCGCTTAAGACCTCTTTTGCGCCCGCGTCATCCGGAAACCAATCCTTCTTGCCGGTGATCTTCAGGCCGACGCGGGTCAGATGGCCATTTATCTTTATGTCCAGATATGCCTTGTGGTCTCTTAGGTCTGCGGTCACAATGTGGTCTTCGAAGCCCTTCAAGGGACCTTTCATGACCACGAAGTTTCCGTTTTCGCGGTATCCGTAAGACATCCGAAAAACTCCCTTTTGGGGGAGTCTCTCAAACTCATTTGTTCGTGTGATAACTCCGGGATCTGCGGGTACGCCGGCCGGTTTGGTGTCCGATCCTCCCCGGATCGCATTGCACCGGTCACCATCTGACATTTCTTTCGGTGCGCTGCGACGATGGTCATTTGGCATCTTCTGCAACGCATCATGCGGCTTGTCATCTTGCGCCGTCATGTTCAGCACAAAATCCAGAAACTGCGCTTCCTCGTCACTTAAGTCGATCAGAGTAAAGGATCGGTCAGCTGCTTCCACATAGTCGCCGTAATCGCCGGTAGCCTTTCGGGTACTCAAGTGGAGTTCCTTGATGAATGACTCCACATACGGCTTGTGTGCTCTGATCAGCTCATGGAGCTGCGTCAGTCCCAGATCGGAGCGTACGAACAGATATCCCGGAAAGAGCGGCTTGATGACCGTACTTTCCCTTCCGTTCATCCACAGCTCCACGCAGGGATAGAATATCTCGCCCCTGCCCTCCGGAAGCGCCTCGCTGAGCATCTTCGTGACTTCCCATTGCTTGGCGATCCGGGTCTGCAAAACGCAGTAGTGAAATCCGTTGTCCATACATACACCTTATCAAATCCCTATCTGAACTATGATACCATTGCTCGCCCCGGTTGTCAACTATAACTGAAATCTCGGCAGTTTTTTCACCAACCCATGAGCTGATATGCGGCTACCACCCCTCAAACTGTTTTCTTCTTAACAAGTCCAGTTTTTCAGTTTGTTTTTATGAGTTTAAAAAGCCAAATACCTTACAAAGATTATTAATGGTTTTCTCGCCAGACAGCATTCAATTTTGCCCAATTTTCACGCTCTCCGGCCTGCTTGACTATCATCTCAAACTCCTTATGCGTAATCTTCAAATCTGCTTTTCCGGCAATTTGCTCCAACAGATCGGCGGTGTTATATATCTGCAGCTGATATGCTGACAACGATAATCGCCTTTTTGCGATATCTCTAAGTAGCATGATATCGGAATCTTCAGAAAGAAACACAGGTAACCTCATAAATGCAGCCATAAGTATCATATGAACATCACCCATGCTGCTCCCACCAATATGATGGGTAAATATTGTCTTCCCATTCGGAATTTTCAGTTCCGGCATTTGTTTTCTACCGCCGGCACTCATCAGGTAATTGCGAATCTCATTATAGATATCTACATACTGCTTCTCATAAAGCATTTTTGAGAAATCATCAGGAAGAAATTCGCTATACTCTATCGTCGCAATGTATCCCTCGTCAATTAGTTTTTGAAGGTAACCTTGAAGCCCCAATTCCTGCTCAACAACATATTTATGTGCCACCGGTATATAGTCAGAATTATCAAGAATCTTTTTTATGTTGTCCGGGCAGCTACCTTGAGATGCTATCTTTTGAAGGAAACAGGTATCCACTATAGCTCGCTGTTTCTCCATTTCATTCATCCTCTACAGAAAGATTAATAATCTGCTCCGAAGTATCTACACCCACAACAGAGAAATCCTCTTTAATTTTTGAAATAACAAATTCGCTGACTGTGCCACCTGCTTCTGCTTTTACTATAAGATCTCTAAGACCCGGGATAGTCTTTTTCTTTGAAGTCTCCTCTAAAGCCGTATTGAGATCTTTTAGGTAGGCACTGACGATAGAATTAATTGCAGGAGAAGTATCCGCATTGAGGACTTTACCTATTTCTACAGAAATAATTGACGTTTCAAGCATTCTTCTCCTTACAGCCTCATAAGGAACCATATAATC